>JAJFUG010000008.1 GCA_021372515.1 bacterium | reverse complement strand
CGAAATTGATCCCCGCGTGATCCAGGCTGTCGGGTGGCGTGGGACCACCAAACACGGCGTGTCGCTCCAGGATATAGCGCCTGTCCACCGGCTCGATGTACCGTGAGTAATAGGCGCTGGAGTCATACAGGACAAACCAGTAGACGTCATCTGGCTCCTGGGTGAGTTGCATAACTGTATCGGACCGGCGCCGCGGCCGCAGGCGGAGGACAGAAGGAGCAGGGCGAGAAAGACTCTGGGCATGGCAGGCTCCAGGGAACGGTTTCAGCGAAAATAATAACAGGGCCCGGCCGCGACTGTCAAATGATACGTCCCTGCCACGAACGGGCGCCGGAGAGCGCCGTCATTCATATGCCTCACAACACCAACCCAATGTGATGTATTTTCGGGATAATCGATTGCAGCCTCAACCCATCCGATGTATAATCAAGCTGGGAGACATTTTCACATCCGGACCCTGGGAATCAGTGAACATTGGACCCGCAAGGGGGGAGGTGAACATGTCCAGTTGGGAAAAATCCTACAGCGTGGGCATCCGCGAGCTGGACGCCCAGCACATCGAGCTGTTCCGTCTGCTGGATGAACTCTCCGAGGCGATCGAGGACAACCTGCCCCTGGATATCGAGTACTCCGTGATCAAGCTGGATGTCTACACGCTCTATCATTTTGTCTGCGAGGAACACCTGATGAAAAAACACGGCTACCCGGAGTTTGACGCACAGGTGGCCGAGCACGAGGTGTTCAAGCGCCGGGTGAAAGACTTCCGTCAGCGCCTGGATAAGGACAGCGCCGGGCTGGCCCTCGAGATAAAAAGTTTCCTGTACGACTGGATCACCAACCATATCCGCACCGAGGACCACAAGTACGGCCCGTTCCTGTCCGAGCGGATGAAAAGCATCCCGTTCTGAGCCGTGGCGGCAACCGGGGCGCCGGATTGTCCGTATGTCCTTGCCAGGGGCACCCTTTCCTGTTATATTCTTCCAAATCCGGGCCGGCACGGCTGTCCCGCGTATTTTGTCATCGCCATAACTTCCATGCTGTCATGGGTTTGTCTTTTACTACACCCGCCCCAGAGCGAAGGAGCAGGCCTTAGATGAGCAAGAGCCGGATCACCAAAAAAGAGCTTAAAGAGGACGCCTTTGTCACCGCCGCGTTCGAAGCGGGCCACTTTTTCAAAGAAAACATGCTCAAGATCGTCCTCGGCGCCGTGGGCCTTCTGGTGCTGGTCGGCGGGAGCTGGCTGTACGTGAACTACCGAAGCGAGCGGATCACCGAGGCCTCGCTCGAGCTGTTCAAGGCCGAGTCCATTTACATGGGCGGCAATTTCGCCGTGGCCGCCACGGATTTCGACCGCGTGGCCGATGATTACTCGGGCACGCCCTCCGCGGCCAAGGCCCTGTTCTTTGCCGGCGATTCCTACTACAAGGCCGGCCAGTACGACCAGGCCAAGGAGCGTTTCGAGAAGGCGCGCAAGCAACTCAGCAATTCCGACCCGCTCAAGCTCAACAGTGTGGCGGGGCTGGCCGCTGTGGCCGAGCAGCAGGGCGACCCGGCCGCGGCCGCCGGGATCTACCGCGAGGCCGTGGGGCTTGCGCATTTCGATTACGAGAAAGTTATCCTGATGGGAGACCTCAGCCGTGCGCTGGAAGTCGGCGGCCAGACCGATGAGGCCCTCAAGGTGATGGACGAGATCGTGGAAAAATACCCGGACAGCCCGCGCACCCCGCTGATCAAGGAACACCGCGCCGAGGTGCGGGCCCGCATGCAGTCCGGCCAGAAAGGCTGAGACAGCGGCAGTCGATTTGGAATGGAAAAAGCACGGCCCCCGGAGTTCTCCTCCGGGGGCCTTTTTGTTCGGGGGGGCCGGACCTGTCACGTGCTTGCGGTGGTACAGAGCGCCGCACACCTTCGGAAAACCGTTTCCCCTACTTGGCCTTGGCCGCGGTGCTGAACGAGAACACCGCGCTCCAGTCGCTGATCGCGCCCTTGCTGTCGCGCGAGCGGACTTTCCAGTAGTAGGTGGCGCCCGGGTTCAGGAAACTGGCCGGCACCTGCCAGTGCGTGTCCGCCGAGCCGACATTGCGGTAGACCGTGTTGGACAGGGGCCAGCGGCAGTCGGGCCGCAGGCTGACCAGCACCTGGTAGTCGGTCACCGAGTCGCCGCTGTCCTGGTCCGTGGCGGCCTGCCACTCGAGCACCGGGGTGAGGGACTTCACTTCCTTGGGCGAGAGCGCCGCGCTCACCGGCGCCGGGGCGTGGTTGTCGTCCTTCTCGCGCCAGACATGGGTGATCCGTACTTTCTTGGCCCTGTTCGTGGAATCGTGGTACTTGACCACATTCTTCCCCAGGTGCAGGGCCGGAATGCTGTAGGGTCCCACCTGAAGGTCGGTTTCGGAGCGGAACCAGTCCACTCCGGCCTGACGGGGGTTCTTGCCCCGGCCGTTGGCCTCCAAGGTGAACCCGATCGTGTAGTCGTAGAGCGGTGCGGCGTTGGTGATCAGGTAGTCCAGGTCGAACGAGTTGGTCTCGGCGCCGCTGCCCCAGCGGTAGCTGTAGAGGTTGCCGCCGCCCCACTGCGGCTCGCCGAAGAACACCGCGGCCGAGCAGCCGTTCTCTTTGAGCAGAGTGCAGGCGAACCGTCCCCCCACCACCGGCCAGGGGCTCTGGATGGGAAGTCCGGCGCGCGAGGGACGGCTGTACTGGTCATCCTGCGGGTAGTTCACCTGGATCGCCGGGCCCTGGCCGCCCTTGTGCCATTTGGTGGTCACGTTGTCTATCGTGTCGATGTAGGCCAGCATGTCGATCCTGGACAGGTCGGGCTCCCAGACGATCTGGCCGTTGGCGTAGCGGGTGGGCACCTCGGCGCGCTCCTTGAGGCCCTCGAACTTGCCCAGCCTGGGCTCCCACCAGCGGGTCACTTTCATCCCCGGCTTCAGGCTGAAAGCCATGTTGTAGGGCTTGGCGATAGTGCTGTCGGAGCTGTTGTCCACATAATTGTCGCGGGCCGAGACGATATAGCGCACGAACTCCTCGTTCCGTCCCGGTGCGTCGGCCTGGCGCACCCAGGGGTCGCGCGGGTGGATCGTGCGCTGGATCAGCCAGGGGTCTTTCTCCAGCTCGGCCAGGCTGGCCAGGGTGCGGTTGTCGCGCGACAGGTAGTAGACTTTCACGTTGCTGTCCAGGAAATGCCATTTGCCGTCCCAGAACACCTCGTTCACCGTGTGGCCCCAGATCTCCTGCACCCGCGCCTGCAGCCCGGCCGCGGTGGCGAAAGCCTTGAGCCAGTAGGCGGCGTGCCCGCAGATACCGTAGCCGTAGCCGTTCATCGCTTTCACCGGGTGGGTGGAGGCCGGGTCATCCGGTGAGCGCTGGAAACGTTTCCAGAGGATGAACTCCCAGATCGCCAGGGCCTTTTCCTCATCCGTGGTGCAGCCGCGGGTGATCTCGGCCACCATGGAGTTGATGTCGAACCAGTCGTAATTGCCGTTGATACTCAGGCGCGGGTCGGCCACCGGGGTGTCGCCCAGGTTCTCGATCACGATCTCCACATTCTCCGGGTCGAGCGTGCCGCCCACCTCGATCGTGTACTCGTCGTCCTGCGCGGTGATCTCGCGGCTGAAAGTTTTCAGTTCGCCGGCCGCCGCCGGAGCGCTCTGCAACGCGACCAACAGCATGCCCAGGGCCAGTGCAGGCAACCATCTCGGAATACGCGCCATTTCCCCTCCGTTTTTCTCAAATGTGCAAGCCGTCTTTACGGAAATGAGAAGCGATCATCTTGCGTTTATTGTCCAGAGTGTTAGGTTTCAAGGTGTTGAGACCGGTCCGGGTCGCACCGTGGCATTGATTGCAATAAACAGACCGGCTTAATCCACTTTCTGTCTAACCCCAAAAAAGGCAACTGGATGAAAAGCTGCCTGGCAACCGTCGCGCTCCTTCTGGGCGTCCTGGTCCTCCAGTTGAACGCCGCCGGGGTGAAGCTCTCCAGTCTGCCCGGAAAGCCGGACAAAGATATCACGAACCTTCTGCTTGTCAGTTCGCCCTGGAACCCGACCGAGTGTCTTCAGCTCAATTTTCCGGAGCACTGCTGGGGTCGCGGCATGCCGGATGTGAATCACTCCAACCCCGTGCAGGTAGACACGCCCTGGCGGCTGAGCGATGATTCCAGCCGCGCCGGGTTCGAGTACAGCCCGCGCGACGGGGTGACATTCCGCGCCGAGGCTGAGGCCGACTCAATGGCCGTGCGGCTCAGCCTCGAAATCGACAACCGCACCGACACGGCGATCACGGACATCCGCACCCTGATCTGCCTGCGTCCAGGCAGTCTGGCCGCTTTCCTGGACACCGCCTACGCCCGCACTTTCGTGGCGGTGAATGGCCGTCCGGCGCTGCTGGGCCGGGACACGCACTACAGCGGCCCGTTGCCCGAAAGCAGCCCCGTGTTCTGGGCGCTCAATGTCGCGGGCGGGCCGGACAACCTCACTTTCGATGACCTGGGCTGGTTCCGTCCAGGCAGCGGGCCGGGGCGCATCGTCGAGGAGCGGGCCGACCCGCCGCTTATCGCGGTGCGTGCAAAGGGCACGCCCGAGCGCTGGCTTGCCACGATCTGGACTCCCGCGCGCCTGGTGTTCAGCAACAAGCGCATCCCCTGCATCCACAGTGACCCGCTGCCGCCGGACTGTCCGCCCGGGGAAACCACCCGGGCCCGGGGGCTTGTTATATTCCACGAAGGTAGTTTCGAGGGGCTGGTCGAGCGGGCGAAAGCGCTGCTTGCAAAGCCCTGACCATCACCACACAGGAGGGACCGGATGAAAAAACTCTTTACCGCCGCGCTGTTTATCTGCCTGGGCTTCAGCGCGCTCTTCGCCCAGTACGACGAGACCCCCAGCATGGGCATCTTCGACACCCTGAAAGTGAAGGATTTCAACCCACAAAGCCGCCTGGAGGTCCCGGCGCACACGGTCCTGCGCTCGCGCTTCCCGTCCATCGACTCCCACTCGCACCCCTACCTCAAAGGCGAGGACATCCACAAGTGGGTGCAGATGATGCGCGCCTGCAACGTGCGCAAGGTGGTGATCCTCAGCGGCTGCCAGCCCGACAGCAGCCTGGAGGCGGTGATCAAGGACTACCTGGGCAAGTACCCGCGGCATTTCCAGATATGGGCGCATATCGACGCCCATGACATCGACGCCCCCGACTACCCGAAGCGGGCGGCCCGCTCGGTGGAGAAAGCCTACGAGATGGGCGCGCGCGGGATCGGCGAGTACAAGGACATGGGCTGGGGTTTCGGCGGGAGCCGCAAGGAGGGCAGGAAAGGCGTGCACCTGGACGACCCGCGCTGGGACCTGGCCCTGGAGACCGCCGGACGGCTGGGCATGCCGATCTCGATCCACGTGGGCGACATGGAGGACTGCTACTATCCCCTGACCGCCGAGAGCGAGCTGGGCACCGCCGGCGCGCCCTGGAATGTCTACGGCAAGCCGGGCATCCTGCCCCGGGCCGAAATCCAGGCCACCCGCAACCGGGCCATAGCCAAGCACCCCAACACGATCTTCATCGGCTGCCACGTGGGCAACCTGAGCCACGACCTGAACGAGGTGGGTCGCCTGCTGGACCTGTATCCCAATTTCTACATCGATCTGTCGGCCCGCGCCTGGGACCTGGGCCGTCAGCCGTTCAGCGCGCGCAAGTTCATCATCCGCTACCAGGACCGTATCCTCTGGGGCACCGACCTTAACCCGGATGAGGACATGTACCGCGGCTGGTTCCGCCTTCTGGAGACCGAGGACGAGTTCTTCCGCGTGCCGGATGCCGCCTGGTGGATGAACTACGGCCTCAACCTGCCGGAGGAGGTGCTGCAGAAAATCTACTACCTCAACGCCACCCGTCTGTTCAAGGACATGGATGGTGGGGCGTGGTGAGCCGAAATCCGGCGGCACGGGAAAGGAGACCGGACATGACTGGATACAGCCGGAGGGTGCTGCGGACAGCGGCGGCGGTTGCGGCCCTGCTGCTGGCCGGACTCGCTCCGGCCCGGGCGGCGGACCCGGCGACCGCGGGCCCGCTGCGGGTGGCGGTGGCGCGGCTCATCCACGGCCACGCCGGGGATGTTTTCGAAAGCCGCAAGCGGGGCGAGATCACGATAGTGGGTATCTACGAGCCGGATCGCGAGCTGGCCCGCTACTATGAGAAACAGTATGCGGCCGAGGACGTGCCCGTGTTCTCCACCCTGGCCGAGCTGCTGGACAAAACCTCTCCCGAGGTGGTCACCGGCTACGGCTCCACGGCCGAACACCTGGAACTGGTGGAGGCCTGCGCCCCGCGGGGGGTGCACGTGATGGTGGAAAAGCCGCTGGCTTTCGAGGCCTCCGTCGCCGACAGCATCGCCGCGCTGGCCAGTCAGTTCCACATTCAGGTGATTACCAACTACGCCACCACCTGGTTCGGCAGCTTTAACGCGGCGCACGAGCTGGTCTGCGACAAGGCTCTGGTGGGGGATATCCGTAAGGTGGTGATCCATGACGGGCACAGCGGACCCAAGGAGATCGGCTGCGGGCCGGAGTTCCTGGCCTGGCTCACCGATCCGCTGCTGAACGGCGGCGGCGCGCTCACCGATTTCGGCTGCTACGGGGCGAGCCTCAGCACCTGGCTGATGGACGGCGCCCTGCCCACCAGCGTGACCGCGGTGACCCAGCAGATCAAGCCCGAGGTCTACCCGAAGGTTGATGACGAGGCCACGCTTGTGCTCACCTACCCCCAGGCCCAGGCGATAATCCAGGCTTCCTGGAACTGGCCGTTCGACCGCAAGGACATGTACGTGTACGGACGGACCGGCTACGTGTTCGCCCCGGACAGCCGGACCCTGCTGGTGCGCACGGCCGAGAACAAGAGTGAACAGCCACCTCGCAGCGTTCCTCATCGCGCCGCACCTTACGATAACGCTTTCAACTACCTGACCGCGGTGGTGCGGGGCAAGATTATCCCGGACCGGACGGACTTGTCGGGCCTGGAGGCCAACGTGAGCGTGGCCCGTATCCTGGAGGCCGCCCGGACCTCGGCGCGGGAGGGAAGGACCGTGCGGCTGCAGTGAGCGGTTGTCACCGTATACAGGCTGACCGAATAAAAAGGCCGCTCCCGTTTTGCCGGGAGCGGCCTTTCGTCTTATCTGACAAGCCCTGGCGGATGCGGCAGCGCTCAGTAGCGGAAACGGTTGGATTCGCCGCGCTTGTTGTAGCCCTTCTCATCGAACGGCTGGAGCTTCTCCACCCAGGCGTCCTCCAGCTCGCGCACCATCGCCAGCACATCTTCCTTACTGTCATCGGCCCCCGGCTCGAAACTCTCCAGCACCTCGAACGCGAAAGCCTCCGGCCCGAAAGCGGTCCAGTCCTCCTGCAGCGCCGCGTTACGGCAGCCGATGAAGCGCAGCGAGCTGCGGTAGCGGTTGATCAGAGCCTGCACGTCCGCGCTGCCCTCGACCAGCACCTTGCCGTTCTGCAGGTTACGTAGTCCCATCACGCCGGCCAGGCTGCGGGTCTGACGGTAGGCCGCCTTGAGCGCGGCTTTTCTGTCCTTGTCCATCTGTATGTATCTCCGTTCTTATTTTCATGGTTTGAACGCCTTGGCCGCCCAGTCCAGCCAGGCCGCCTGGGTTGCGGCGGCGGTGGCTGCGCTGGCGACCGCAAAGGCACCGCCCGCACCCTGGGCGCGGTAAGCCGCCCCGGTGAACGCCCAGGCGCTTTCGGCGGCTTTCTGGCTCAACGGCTCCATCCGGGCATCCAGGGCGTTGACCAGCCGCACCCTGGCCGGGGCGCAGGCCGCGGCCAGTTGCGGGAAATCGCTGTATTTCAGCGCGCCGGGCAGGAAATCGATAAAGTTGTAGCTGTACACTCCCGGGCGGGTCAGCTCGCGCCAGGCCACCAACGAGCTGTCGAGCAGCACCCCGGCCAGGCCTTTCTCAAGAGTCGCGGCGTACAGGGCCAGCGGTCCGCCGCCGCCCCGTCCGGCCAGGGCCAGGCCGCTCAGCTCGGGACGGGTCCGCAGGTACTGGAGCGTGCGCTGGATGTCGTAGACCCGCATCGCGAAAACGGAGCGTCCCAGCGCCAGCCCGTCATAGGCCAGGCTGGCCTGAGCGCCCAGGGTCTGGGCCATGAGGCCGCCCATCTGGTCGCGTTCGCTGTTCTCGGCCTGGGAGGTCTCACCGTAGCCGCGCAGGTCCACCGCGGCCACGCCCACGCCCGCACGGGCCAGAGCCACGGCCAGCGCACCGCCGTCCGAGGCCTTGCCACGGCTGTCGGCCAGCACGACCAGCGGGAACTTATCCTTGCTCGGCGGCTTGAACATCAGCACGGGTAGATAAATGTCGTCCTCGCTGTAGAGGGCGAATTTCTCCACCTTTATGCCCTCCAGCTCCACCTCGCCCAGCGGCACCATCCGCGGTGCGGCCTCGGGCAGGGGCGGGTTGTTCAGGGCCTCGGCCGCCCCCTTGCGGATATCGTCGCGATAGCTCTCGAACGCGGCCCCTTTGCCCGGCGCCTCGCGCACGGGCAGGATTTTCTGCGCCTGCTCGTCGATGTAGACCTGGATCGACTTGCCGCGCTCACGCAGAATCTGTCCGCTCTTGGAGCACCAGAGGTCCGCTTCTTTCTCGGTCTTCAGCTCCGGCTCCTCCCAGCCTGTCTCGCGGCCGTAGAACCAGCGCAGGAACCACTGGCAGGTTTTCTCGCGGCTGAACTTGAACAGGCCGTGGGGCCACTCGGTCTCCACCAGGTCCATCCGGCCCGGCTGGCCCAGGCTCTCGTACAGCCAGTTCGCCTCGACCCAGCTCTGACGGGTCCCGGTGCGCGAGCCGCCGCGCGATTCGATAATCAGACGGTAGGGGCGCGGGAAAGCCAGCAGCATCAGGTCGGCGTGGCTGATCCCCAGGGGCACGCGGCCGGGGAGATTCTGCTCCCCGTCGCCGATCCCGCCCTGGCCCAGGTCCCAGTCCGGCGCGCCCACCGTGCCGTCCGGCACCGCCACCTTGATCCGGTCCTCCAGCGGCACCAGGTGCAATGTCACCGTGCCGCCGCCCGAGTTGCCGGTGATCCCGATCCGCTCCGGGTCGACCTCGGGGCGGCTCTGCAGGTAGTCGATCCCGCGGACCGTATCCCAGAGGCGCAGGGTCATCAGGTGGCGGCCCATGAGGAACAAGGGGTTGGCCAGCAACGTGTGCTCGATCACCGGCTCCTCGGTCACCAGCGAGCCGTCCGGCTTGAAATAGTCACACCTTTCACCTTGGCCGATCGGGTCGAACAGCAGCACCACGAAACCTTTCAGCACCAGGTCCAGGGCGCAACTGTGGTACTCGATCGCCGCCTTGGCGTTGTGCCAGTGTCCGCAGGGGAACACGATCCCCGGGTACTTGCCGCCGCTGCCGTCCTGCGGCACGTAGAGGTTCGCCGTGACCATGATCCCGGGCTGGCTCTGGTAGACAATCTTCTCGATCCGGTAGCTGCCCCGGTCCAGCACGCCCGTGCACTCGGCGGCCAGGTCGGTGCGCTCCGGGAACGGCAGGCCGAGGGCCTTTTTGTAATTGGCCAAAAGCTTCTCACGGTAGGCTTGCCAGTCATCCTCAGAGCGGATACGCGCCAGCTCGACATCCCGCTGCCAGATACGCTCCTGCGGCTGGCGCTGGAAGTGCTTGGAGAGCATGATCGCCTGGTCGGCGAAAAAGTCCTCGGCCGGAAGGACGTCCAACTGGCCGGGCTGGGGCTCGGCCGCGGCCAGGGGGGCGCCCAGGCAAAGGAAAGTCAACGCTGCGTAAACGAACAGTCTTTTCATCCGGGCCTCCGGTGCGGGTGCCGTGCGCTCCATCACTCAGTTCGAATCCTGAACGAAAGACAAGATAACACCGCCGTCACGCGCGCAGCAATGTGTATTTTTTATTCCGACTGCATTGACACCCGGCGCGGATTGGGTTAACATTCTTGCGACGTGTGGGGTCGGGACAGGGTTGCCGTCGCCAGGGGACCGCTGCCCCCCGCGCGTTCCTCCGAAAGAATCTGCCGGGAGGCAGAACACTTCCGATTATTTCCATATATCCAACAGGCGGTCCTTGCTGCAAGGAATCCGCCGCCGCTTTCGGCGGCCGGGGGCTCCATTTCAGCGGGTGGAATCCCGGCCCGCGGACCGCGTATTCAGGCCCATCCAAACGCTCTCGGGGGGATTGACAATGAAAGGGATCATAGTCCGCGCGTTCCTGTTCTGCCTGCTCGCCGGGGCCGGCCTGGCCCTGGCCGCCGAGGGCCGCAAGCCCTACCAGGAAAACCCCCGTCCCGCCTGGCTGGACAAAGGCCTGGTCCTGGGCTGGGGCAACCACGAGGCTTTCATCTTCCGGGTCCGCCGCGGCGGCAACCTTCCCTACGGTGAGCTGTGGAAACAGTTCGAGGCCGAGCACAGCGAGCAGACCGTGATCGAGGCGCAGAAAGCCGGGATCGAGGTCTACCACACCCACGGCTACAAGGGGTTCGGCTACGAGGCCGAGAAAAAAGAGATGGACATGCTCAAGACCCTCTCGGGCTATGTCCACAAGCAGGGGATGAAGCTCGACACCTACTGCCAGGTGATGACCATCGTGCCCGAGACTTTCCAGGCCGAGGTGCCCGAGGTGATGGACTGGGTGCAGCGGGACGCCAGCGGCATTCCGATCATGCTCACCTACGACCACCAGCAGTCCTACCGCCCCAAGCCCAACCTGGGCCACCCCGACTACCGCAGGTACTATAAGGAAAAGATAATCAAGGCCCTGGTCCAGGATGTCGGCAGCGACCTTCTGCATTTCGATAATTTCGACTGCAACGCCGAGCCGGAGAGCGACCACAGCCCGGTCAACGTGGCCGGGTTCCACGCCTACCTGCGTAATAAGTTCACCCCCGAGAAGATGATCGAGCGTTTCGGCCACGCCAACTACGACCTGGTCATGCCGCCGGTCTGGAACATGGAGAACCCGCCCGCGGCCATCCGTGAAATCCTCGACCCGGCGCAGCAGGAGTGGATCGACTACCGCTGCTGGCTGATGGCCGACTGGCTGCGCGACATCACCACCTATGCCCGCTCGCTCAATCCCAACGTCGCCTTCGACACCAACCCCCACGGTCTGTTCGGCCGCAACCGGGCGTTCCAGGCCGCGCTCTGGCACCCCTGGTTCATGAAATACTCCGAGGTGATGTGGAGCGAGGAGACCAACCCGGCCGACTACACCCAGTGGGGCACAATTGTCTCCAAGATACGCACCTACAAGCTGGGACGCGCCCTGGACAACATGGTGCTCACCTACAAGCCGGACGATCTGATGATGGCCGAGGCCCTGGCGTTCAACCAGACCCCGGGCAACGTGGAGCTGCGCCCCGGCTCCGACCCCTCGAACCGCAAATATTATAACTTCTACATCGCCAACCGCGACCTATACACCGGCACACTCAACCGCGAGGATGCCGCCCTGCTGCGCTCCTACGCCACCATGGCCTACGACAACCACCGCGCCGCCCTGGAGCAGTGCATGTTCGAGCAGGCCCTGATCCAGTCGCAGGTGCCGTTCGACCTGGTGTTCGATGAGCAGATGGACGACCTGTCGCGCTACCGCGTGCTGGTGCTGGCCGGGCAGAACAACCTGTCGGATGAGAACGTGGCGAAGATCAGGAAGTTCGTAGCCGCGGGCGGCTCTCTGGTGTTCACCGGCCTGACTGGTTCGCGCGACCAGTGGCTCCGTCGTAGGAGCACCCCGGCCCTGAACGACCTTCTGGGCTTGGAGAGCGCGGGCCGCCATGGCGGGGCCGCCGCCGAGGGCGCGGCTTACTCCAGCAAGACCGAGGTCAGCGCGGACGGCCGGGTGGTGTACGTGCCGGCCATTGTCCCGCCGGACAAGGAGCAGGCCGAGAACTGGACCGGCTCCTGGGACGGCAACGTCAAGGAAGGCTCCTGGATCAGGCCGACCAACTGGCGTGAGCTGGAACAGGCCGTGCGTCAGGCCGCCGGCGGTAAGCTCTCCCTGGAGACCGAGCTCCCCGAGTGGGTCGCGGTCGAGCAGGTGCAGAAAGACAAGCGGATCATGCTCCACCTGGTCAACTACCGCCGCGGCAACCGCTTGAGCGGCATCCCGGTGGACCTGGCCCTGGACAGGGGCAAGGGGGTGAGCTCGGTCAAGGTGGTCAGCCCGGACCGCGAGGGCTCGCGTGACATTCAGTTCCAGGTCCAGGGCGGGCGCTGCACGTTCCGTGTCCCGGAGCTGGAGACCTACGACGTGGTGGTGGTGGAGCAGAAATAACGCACGGTGAAGGCGGAGCGCAAAGCCCCGCCCGCGTCCGATTTGTCCGGAATATGGACTATCGGTTCACGATGAATCCGGTCCCTGATCCAGAAGAGCCGGTGTGGCGGCATGGATAGCATACGGGTTGCACTGGGTACTGCAGAGGCGGTCTCTGCCTCCCCCTTTGAAAAAGGGGGATCGAGGGGGATTTGATGGAATTAAATCCTTACTTTCCATAGCCTTGTTTGGCGTGGGGATAGTTTAGAAAGGTGATAAGGTGGACTTTTCTGGATAAATCCCCCCTGGCCTCCCATTATACAAGGGGGGAAATGCTGGCGACGGGGCTTGTGCAGACTCCACCGGCTTCGACGTAGGGGGCGTGCTTGGTGTTCGCCCAACTGAAGATGAGAATTACCGTTCAGGTGCTGCCCAATAGTTTTTCAACCCCTGGCAAAGGAAAGAACATGCACAGGAGCGACGCGCTTTCGTGCCTGACTTTTCTGCTGGCCGCGGCCCTGGCTGCCGGCTGCGGCAAGACGGGCGTCCCGGTTGCTGAATCCACTCCGTCAGTCGCGGACTCCGCTGCCGGCTGGACCCGGATCGGCCCCGGCGGCGGCGGGAGCCATTTTGTCTGCACGGTCAGCCCCTTCGACCCGGATTTCGTGCTCTCGCGCTGCGACATGTCGGGCGCGCAGCTCACCTGGGACGGCGGCGCGCACTGGCGCATGTTCAACCTCCGCACCGTGATCCTCGATTTCGAGTTCGACCCGCTGGACGCCAACACGGTCTACGCCTCCAACACCGGCCTCTATCGCTCGGCCGACCGCGGCCTGACCTGGAAGCTCATCTACCCCGACCCGAAGAATGTCCTGGCCGAGCATATGGTGGGCGACCACGCCGAGCAGTGGTACGAGACGCGTGACGGGATGCCGGACGGCCAGATTTCGCAGGTGCTGGTTGACCCGGCGGACAACAACCGGATTTTCCTCGGCCTTTCCGCCCCGGGCACGGTCAACGCGGTCACCGGGCCGCGCCCGGGCCGCGAGAGCGCGAAAGTCCTGTTCTCGGAAGACCACGGGGCCACGTGGCGCACTCTGGGTGAGGTCCCCGGCTCTCAGGTGCTGGCCCTTTTCCCGGGAAGCTGGCTCGGTCTGGAGGGTACGGTGACCGTGGTCACCGACCGCGCCTGCGCCCGGCTCTCCAGCAAGAGCACCGAGCGGCAGGATTTCCCCCTGCCGGTCGGGCGGGTGCTCGCGGCGGACGGCGGCAGCGGGGCCGAGGGCACACTGTTCTATATCCTGAGCGCGATGCAGACCAGCGGTGACTCTGTCGCCGGCGGGGTGTATGTCAGCCGGGACGGCGGAGCGGGCTGGACCCAGGCCGTGGGGGGCCTGCTGGACAGCTATCCGCTCACGGCCCAGGCGCCCTATTTCAAAACCCTGGCGGTCTGCCGGAACTCTCCCTCCAATGTCTACCTCTCGGCGCATGTCTACATTGATGAGATATACTGGAAACCCCAGCGCCCGCAGCGTGACCGCAAGTTCGGCGTGCTGCGCACCACGGATGCCGGGGAGCATTGGAGCTGGGTCTACCAGGCGGACGAGGACACGGTCTGGTCGAACAACCTGACCCCCGAGTGGGAGACCCTGGACTACGGCCCCGAGTGGGGCGAGTCGCCGCACTCGTTCGGGGTCAGCCCGGTGGACCCGGATATCTGCTACGTGACCGACAACCGCACCTACGCCACCCGCGACGGCGGCAAGAGCTGGACCCAGCTCTACACCGACAGCCATCCGGACGGCTCCTGGAGCACCCGCGGGATCGATGTCACCACCACCTACGGCGTGCATTTCGACCCCTTCGACCCGCAGCACTTTTTCATCTCCTACACCGACATCGGCCTCTGGCACACTTTCAACGGCGGCAAGAGCTGGTTCCACAGCCTCAAGGGCATCCCGCTGGAATGGATCAACACCACCTACTGGCTGGAGTTCGACCCCGAGGTGCGCGGCCGCGTGTTCAGCGTGCGCTCCGACTGCCACGACCTTCCGCGGCTCAAGATGTTCCGCGACGGCCGGCTGCTGAACGGTCAATTCCAGGGCGGCGTGGCGGTCTCGGATGACGGCGGCCTGAGCTGGAAGCCCAGTAACGCGGGCCTGCCGCCCTCGGCGGTCTGCACCCATATCCTGCTCGACCCGTCCAGCCCGGCCGGCAGCCGCACGCTGTATGTCTGCTCCCTGCCCTGGGGGGTCTACAAGTCGGTGGATGACGGCCTCTCCTGGCGCGCGGCCAATACGGGCCTGGGCGAGGCCTGCCGATCCGCCTGGCGCATGGCGCGCAAGCCGGACGGGACCCTGTTCCTCGTGGTCTGCCGCTCCCTGCGGGAGCGCCAGGTCACCCGAGGGGCGGTTTTCACGAGCACGGATGGCGCCGCCTCCTGGCAGCCGGTGGAACTGCCCGCGGGGGTCGACGATCCCAACGACCTGGTGATAGACCCCTCCGACCCCGAGCGCATGTACCTGAGCTGCTGGCCTTGGCCGCGTGACGGCGTCGAGCGCGGCGGCGGGCTGCTGCGCTCCGAGGACGGCGGCAAATCCTGGCAGCGGGTGTTCGACGAGGACGCGCATGTCTACGCCGCGGCCGTGGACCCGGCCGACCCGGCCACAGTCTACATCAACACCTTCGACAGCGCCGCCTTTGTGAGCCACGACCGCGGGGCCAGCTGGCGGAAAATCCGGGGCTACAATTTCAAGTACGGCCACCGTCCCGTGCCCGACCCGCAGCGTCCGGGCTGGCTCTACCTCACCTCGTTCGGCGGCAGCGTGTTCCACGGCCCGGCCGCGGGCGCGCCGGACAGCCTGGAGGATATCGTGGACGGCTCTTTCCTGCGTTGGAACGGCAAATGAACTCCAGTGGAGGCCTTATGCTTTCTGGAACGAGATGGCTGCTTGTCCCGGCTTTTGCCGCCCTTCTGCTCGCGCAGGCCGCCGGCTGCGCCAAGACCCGCACGGTCACGGTCAATCCTGTGGAGACCGACGAGGTGCTGGTCAACCCCGGGATAGGGTTCACCACGTTCTACAGTTTCAACGGCGACCCAATCAACGCCCATTACCCGGAATGCTCCATTGCCTATTTCCGCTGGTACTGGGACGTGCTGGAGCCCGTGGAGGGCCAGGTCAATTTCGCGCTGATCGACTCGGTCCTGGCGCTCTGCCACGCCCACGGCCAGCGCCTGGCTTTCCGCGTGATGTGCCAGAACGGGCACGAGGTGGCCGACAAGTCGGTCACGGTCAAGTACGAAGTCCCGCTCTGGTACGTGCACAGCGGGGCCAAGGGCTGGCTCTACCCGGACAGGCAGCACTGGCAGCCGGATTACGACGACCCGCTGTTCCTGGAAAAACACGGCGCCCTGATCCGAGCCCTGGCGGCGCGCTACGACGGACACCCCGACCTGGACCACATGGATATCGGCTCGGTCGGACGCTGGGGCGAGTGGCACACCGAGGGCCTGCCGCTGCCCATGCCCACGCTCGAAAACCACGAGAAAGTGATCGACCTCTACGTGGACAATTTCAAGAAGACCCCGCTGGTGATGAACCTCGAGGAAAGTCCGGCCACGGCCTACGCCATCTCGCGCGGAACCGGCTGGCGCGCCGACTGCCTGGGTGACATGAGCGTGGGCGAGTTTGTCGACGAGAACGGCAACGGCGAAAACCACCAGCTCAACCGCTACCCGCGCATAATCGGCAAGTTTGTCCCGCCCGAGGTCTGGAAAACCGCCCCGGTGGTGTTCGAGACCTGCTGGAACATGGGCTACTGGGCCGAGCAGGGCTGGGATGTCGACTCGATCCTGAACCAGGCCCTGGACTGGCACATCTCGGTGCTGAACAACAAGTCGTTCGACGTGCCCGAGGCCATCCGCCCCAACGTGGACAAGTTCCTCAAGCGCATGGGCTACCGTTTTGTCCTGGCCTCGCTCGACTACCCGGAGAAGGTTTTCGCCGGGGACTCGCTGAACGTGGAGATGAACTGGCTCAACCGCGGCGTGGCCCCCTGCTACGGACGATACGAGCTGACTCTGGCCCTGCGCCACCCCCAGACCGGCGAGACCACGGTCTGCCCGACCGGCCAGGCGGTGTGCGGCTGGCTGCCCGGCGAGACAAAGGTGAGCGCCGCGCTCCAGGCGCCGCCGCAGCTCGCCGCCGGCAGCTATGACTTTCTGGTGGGCCTGGTCGATCCGGCGGACGGCCAGCCAAAGGTCAAACTCGCCATCCAGGGCCGTCAGGCGGACGGTTGGTACAAGGTGGGTGCTCTGACGATAAGATAAGGTTCGAGGTTGCTTAACCGAGGTGTGTCCGGTCACTTTAACCCGCTCAAGGAGTCCGGCTCGATGAGAACCCTGTCCGCAGTCCTGCTGTTCAGCCTGGTCTGCCTGGCCGCCTGCGGCAAGACAGACAACCGCTATCCCTACCGCTGGGTCTATGTCTCCAACAGCCTGCGCAGCGATGAAGACGTGAGCAAGGTGGAGCAGATTATCCAGACCGCGGCCGACCACGGCCTCAACGGTATCCTCTTCTCCTGCGGCTGTGACCATCTGGACATGCAGCCGGCCGAGTACGTCGACCGCCTGGGCGCGGTGAAAAAATTCGCCGAGGAGCGCGGGGTGGAGATCATCCCCTCTATTTTCTCCATCGGTTACGGCGGCACCTCGCTGGCCCACGACCGCAACCTGGCCGAGGGCCTGCCGGTCACGGACGCCCTGTTCGTGGTCAAGGGCGGTGAGGCCACGTTCACTCCCGATTCGCCCGAGGGCCTGAAGAACGGCTCCTTCGAGAAGGTCGAGGGGGACAAGATCGCCGATTTCGACTACCAGGGCGACACCGCGGGCAAGGTGTTCGTGGACAAGGAAACGGTCAAGGAGGGCAAGGCCGCCCTGCGTTTCGAGTCGGCGGCCGACACCCTGGATGAGGACGAGCACCACGAGCGCATCGCGCTCAGCCAGACTTTCGCGGTCAAGCCGGGGCGCACCTACCGCGTGAGCGCCTGGCTGAAGACCGAGGGACTGGACGCCTCCAAGCCGTTCAGCTCGGGCAACGTGCGGATCAAGACCTACGCCGCCGAGGACAACCACCAGCTCGAATGGATCAACATCAACGCCCCCGCCGGCGGCGACTGGCAGCAGGTCAACCTGGGCTTCAACAGCCTGGGCTACGACAAGGTGAAAATAGTGCTGGGCCCCAGCGGCGAGTCGGCCGGCAAGTTCTGGCTGGACGGCCTCGAGGTGCGCGAGGTGGGTCTGGTCAACGTGCTGCGCCGCCCCGGCTGCCCGCTGCTGGTCAAGAGCGACAAGGACGGCACGCTCTACGAGGAGGGTAAGGATTTCGCCGAGGTATCAGACCCGAACCTCAATTTCGACTGGGACCACGACTGCCCGTCGATCAAGCTGATCGAGGGCGGAGCGATCAAGGACGGCGAGCGGCTGCGCGTCAGCTACTACCACGGCACGCATGTCTACGACGGCCAGGTCACGATCTGCATGAGCGAGCCAAAGACCTACGAAATCTGGCGCGACAACGCCCGTCTGATGAAAGAGAAGTTCGGCTTCAAGAAATATTTCTTCCACATGGACGAGATCCGCGCGGGCGGCACCTGCGCCGCCTGCACCGAGCGCCACCTGCCCATGGCCGAAATCCTGGGCGACTGCATCACCAAGGCTTATGGCATCATCAAGGAAGTCGAGCCCGAGGCCGAGATATTCATCTGGTCCGACATGATCGACCCCAACCACAACGCCACGAACAAGCGGCCCTACTACTACCACGTGCCCGAGAACTACTACGGCTCCTGGGAGCATATCCCCAAGGACCTGGTCGTGGCCTGCTGGTGGTACGACATGCGCGAGAAGAGCCTGGCCCATTTCTCGGGCCTGGGCTTCCGCACCATCGGAGCGTCCTACTACGACGGGGACGACCTGGAGAACATCAAGGGCTGGCTCGAATCCCTGAGCAAGACCCCGGGCGCCAGCGGCATCATCTACACCACCTGGCTGGAGAAATACGCCCTGCTGCCCGATTTCGGCGACCTGGTCTCCAAGGCCGAGCGGCCCAAGCTCTGATGCCGGTTAACGGTTCAGGCCGGGACAAAGTTGAGTACTGCGCAGGGGCGGTCCACCGTGGCTGCCCCTGCCCTCCTTATCCCCCGCGGCCCCGGCCGTGGGGTGTATTTTCCTTACGGGCGACGAGATAGAGTGTCCGAATAGTTGTTAACCCGAACGATTTAAGGAGAGAGGTCCATGAAAAGATTCTTCGTCCTGGCACTGCTGGCGTTCCTGGCCCTGGGAGCAGTCAACGCCAATGCGCAGCAGGGAAAAATCTATCCCTACCGCTTCATTTACCTGCACGGCAAAGCCCTGGAAGACATGGCCCAGGTGGAGCTGGTGCGCAATCTGGCCCGCACGGCCAAGGACCACGGCCTCAACGGCATTATCCTGAGCGCCATGCTCGACCGTCTGCCCCTGGAGCCGCCTTACAACGTAAAGAACCTCTACGAAATCAAGCGTATCTGCGACAGTTGCGACGTGGAGCTGATCCCGGGAGTCTGCCCGATGGGCTACAACGCGCCCACCCTGGCCTGGGACAAGAACCTTCTGGAGGGCCTGCCGGTCAAGGATGTCCTGTTCGAGGTCAAAGGCGGCCTGGCGAATGTGGTTCCCGACCCGGCTGTCTCGATCCCCAACGGCGGGTTCGAGGAAGCCGCGGGGACGCTGCCCGCCGGCTGGGAGCAGGTAGTCAAGAAAGGCGCCCTGCTCAGCCTGGACAGCAAAGTGTGCAAGAGCGGCAAGAACTCGCTGCGGGTCGAGATGACCGACCAGATCGCCGACCTGTCGGGTGAGTTCCAGGACTGGGGTTCCCTGGTCTCGCGCAAAATCCCTGTGCACCCCGGACGCTGCTACCGCCTGAGCTGCTGGGTCAGGACCCAGGGCCTGGACGGCCGCGGGGATGTGTTCCCGATGCTGGTCCAGGGGGCGAACGGCCGCCGCTTGCAGTACTACATCCCGGTGGTGCCGGCCACCTCGGACGGCTGGGTGCTGGCCCAGGTCGGGTTCAACAGCCTGGAAAACACCGATGTGACTGTCTCGGTCGGCTGCCCCTCGGGCAAGAGCGGCAAGTTCTGGATCGATGACTACAGTATCGCCGAGGAAGGCCTGATCAACGTGATCCGCCGCGAGGGCGCCCCGCTGGTGGTCAAGTCCGACAAGAGCGGCCAGGTTTACACCGAGGGCCGTGACTTCGCCCGGGTCGAGGACCCGCTCAAGACCCTGCTCTTCGACCATCCCGCCCCGGCCATCCGGATCATCCCCGGCGGCTACATCAAAGAGGGCGAGCGCCTGCGGGTCAGTTTCTACAACAACTACCCGATCTACAACGGCCAGACCCCGGCCTGCATCTCCGAGCCGCGCTACTATGACATCTGCCGCCAGGTGATCACCCTGCTGGACGGGATCATCAAGCCGAAGAAGTATTTCTTTGGCCTGGACGAGCTGCGCATGTGCGGCAACTGCGAGACCTGCAAGGCCCGCGGCCTGACCCCCGGACAGTTGGCCGCCGACTGCATCACCCGTCAGCGCGACATAGTCAAGTCGATCAACCCGGATGCCGAAATCTTCGTCTGGACCGACATGTTCGACCCCAACCACAACGCCGGGAACCAGCACGGCCAGAACTACTATTACCATGTGGACGGGACGTTCGAGGGCTCCTGGAACTACCTGCCCAAGGACGTGATCATGGTCTGCTGGTATGGCGAGGTGCGCGACAAGAGCCTGGCGCATTTCAACAGCCTGGGCCTGCGCACCCTCGGCTCAAGCTCCGGTGGCCTCGACACCGCCCGCGGCTGGCTCAAATCCCTGGATGCCACCAGCGGCGCGGTGGGGATCATGTACACAACCTGGAACGAGAATTTCAATGCCCTTTCGCAGTTCGGCGACCTGGTCAACCGGAAACTCAAGTAAGCCTCTTCACAGGGAGAATCGAAAATGAAGCGTAACATTTTGCTCTTATTACTGTCCCTGGCCGCGCTGCTCGCGGTTTCCTGCAGCCGCGGCACGGTCTATCCGATCCGCTGGAACTACATCTCCACCGGACTGCAGAGCGACGAGGAGCTGGCCCGGGTCGAGGGCTTGGTGAAAGTGGGCCACGAGCACGGGCTGAACGGGTTCCTGCTCTCCGCCGCTTTCGACCAGATCGACCAGAAGGGCGAGGACTACCTGCGCCGCCTGTACCACCTGCGCGACCTGTGCGACAGCCTGCATGTCGATATCGCCGCCGGTTGCCTGAACGTGGGCTACAACGGCGGCCTGCTCTCGCACAACCGCAACCTGGCCGAGGGCATGCCCGTGGTGGATGCCCTGTTCGTGGCCGGCAAGACCGAGGCTGTCCTTACCGCCGACCCGGCGGTCGGGATACCCAACGGCGGCTTCGAGAGCGGACAGGACGGGCATCCGGACGGGTTCAGCCTCAGCGACAGCGTGGCCGACTGCGTGGCCTTGGACCGCGAGGTGTTCCACGGCGGCCAGGCCGGCCTGCGCATCCAGAACCTGGAAAGCGCGGAGGCGGGCTCCCGGGCCGGCGTCCTGAGCGTGAGCATCCCGGTCCAGCCGAAACGCTGCTACCGCCTGCGGGTCTGGATCAAGGTCGAGGACATGGGTGAAAGCCAGCCCTTCGGCTCGGGCAACCTTCGCCTGACCGCCATCGGGGCCGGACACCAGGAGCTCTGCTACCGCAACATCCGCGACCCCAAGACCTCCGACTGGTTCGAGGCCGAGGTGGGGTTCAACAGCTTCGGCAACGACAAGGTGGAAATCTCGTTCGGAGTGCAGGAGCGCACCCCGGGCCGGATCTGGTTCGACGACCTCTCCATCGAGGAAATCGGCCTGGTAAACGTGCTGCGCCGTCCGGGAGCGCCGCTCAGCGTACGCGGCGAGAAAAGCGGGGTGGAGTATGAGGAAGGCCGTGATTTCGCCCCTGTCTCCGACCCGCAGATGGACTACGATTTCGAGCACGACGGCCCCGGGATCGGCATTCTACCCGGCTCGCGGATCAAGCCCGGCGAGCGCCTGCGCGTGAGCTGGTACCACGCTACCCAGATCTACAACGACCAGGTCACCTGCTGCATGTCCGAGCCCGAGGTTTACGAGATCTGGAGCCGCACCGTGCCGCTCATCAAGCAGCACCTTCACCCGAAGTACTATTTCCTGAACGTGGACGAGGTCCGGGTGGGCGGCACCTGCAAAGCCTGCGCCGACCGCCACCTGAGCATGGGCGAGATCATCGGCGACTGCGTGCAGAAACAGGTGGAGATAGTCAAGGCCGCCGACCCGAACGCCGAGATCGTCATCTGGTCCGACATGTTCGACCCCAACCACAACGCCAACAACCGTCACGGCGACAACTACTATCTCTGCGCCGGCAACTACGACAAGAGCTGGGAGCACCTGCCCAAGGGCCTCATCATCGCCTGCTGGTTTTACGAGGTGCGTGACAAGAGCCTCAAATTCTTCTCCGACCTGGGCTACCGCACGTTCGCCTGCGGCTATTACGACGCCGACAACCTGGACCACGACGCGGCCTGGCTCGCATCGCTGGATGCCACCCCCGGCGCGCTGGGGATCATGTACACGAGCTGGCTGGACAAGTTCGAGCTGCTGCCGGCGTTCGGCGATCTCGTATCGGCCCCGCGCAAACACACCGCAGGGCCGCTGCCCGGATCGAAATAGGGCCTCGGATGGCAAGGTAACCCAAAACAGCGTAGGGGCGGGTTTAAAACCCGCCCCTACGTTTATTCAGCCCTTTTTCATGGAACTGCCCTTCAAGGGCGACCGGCTGGTCGCCCCTGACTTTTTCTTTCCTGCACCTCACGGCGCCCCGCGCCGCCTATTTCATCCGGGCCAACTGCCAGGCCGCCCCGGTGTGGGTGACATCCAGCTCCAGGACCTTGCTGAACTCGGCTTTGGCCCCCGCGATGTCCCCTTTGCCGGCCAGCCCCAGGCCGATCAGGTAATGTGCCTCCGCCAGCGTGCCCTCGTGGGTCGCGCGGTGGCCGAACTTGGCGAAGAAAGCCGCCTCCTGGTCCGGATTGAGCAGCTTGCCGCCCTCTTCCCGCAGGGCTCCAAACGCCTGCTCCGCCTCGGGGCCGCGTCCCAGCGCCTGCATGGCCATACCCTGCGCCCAGAGAAGCTCGGAGGGCGGCTGCTTACGCTCCAGGGCCTTCTCGAAGCTCTCCGTGGCCTTGGCCTTGTCACCCAGGCCCTGGTGCGCCAGGCCGATGAAATAGTAGACCTCGCACTCCGGCCCGCCGTCCGCGGGACGGCCCACCTCGAGGTTGTCGGGGTATTCCAGGGCGGCCTGGAAATCGGTCAGGGCGCGCTTGTAGTCCTTGCGGCGAAGGTAGCTGTCCCCGCGCAGCAGGCAGGCGCTCACGTAGACCCCGTGGATCTCGCCACCGCCCTCCCAGGTGTGGAAATGGTGGCCGCGCAGAAGTTCCAGGGCGCGGTCGTAGCGCCCCAGGCGCACCATCAGCTCGATCTCGCGCGAGAGCAGCTCATCACTGGCCAGGGCCAAGGAATGGGATTTTTCGAGGATGGCCAGGCGCTTTTCCGGGGCCATCTTCCCGGCCTCGTACATCTGGTCCAGTTCCAGGCGGATGCGCTTATCCCGCGGGGCCAGCTTGGCCGCAGCCTCCAGGCCGGCCGTGGCGGCCGGGATGTCCTTGCGCACATTGAGGTAGGCCAGGCCCAGGTTGCGCTGCAGCACGGCCAGAGACGGGTCCAGGCTGCGGGCGCTCTCCCAGCAGGCTATTGCCGCCTCGGGCTGGCCCTCGTACAGAAGGTTGCCCAGGTAGTAGGGCGCCCGGGCATCCTTGGGCGCGGCGGCGATGGCCTGGCGCAGCACGCCGATTGTCTCCAGGCGGAACGGGAACACGTAGTCCGGGCTCTGCTGGGCGGCTCGGGCCAGGCTGGCCTCGGCCGCGGCGCTCTGGCCCAGACTGCGCTGCAGGGCGGACAGGTAGTACAGCACAAGCGGGTTCACCTTGCCGCTCACCGGGGCCAGAGGCGCGAGCACCTGCACCGCCTCGGCGTCCAGGCCGGCGTTCATGTACTCGCAGGCCACCTCCAGGCGGGTCTGGAACTGGTCGGCGATCCCCTCTTTCCGCGCAGCCAGCGGGTCGCCGCTCTCGCCCTGATCCAGGGCCAGCTCGCAGGCAGCCAGCATGTCCAGGCAATCGGTGGCTGCGGCCTGGGCGGCCAGGGCGGCGGCCTCACCGCCGCGGCCCAGACGGCGCAGGACAGCGGCTTTAAGGCAGAGGATACGGATATCCGGGTTGTTGGTCGACCAGGCGCGCTCCAGGTGCTCCAGCGCCGCTGTGAAATCCCCCCGCCGGCATTCCAGGCGCGCGATGTCCAGGAACGACTGTGAGTACCAGGCCGCGCTCCAGCTCGCCCGGTAGAAAGCCTCCTCGGCCCCGGCCAGGTCACCCAGGAACCCGCGCGTCACGCCCAGGTAGTAGAGCGCCTCGCCGTCCCGTGGACGGGTGTACTGGGCCGTGACCCGGGCCACCGCGGCCTCGTACAGCTTGCGGGCCTCCTCGAAACGTCCCCGCTTCAGGTACAGAAGGCCCAGCGCGTTGTTGACCCGGTAATCGCCGGGATCGCGCTTCAGGGCCTCCTCGTAATACGGGTCCGGCTCCAGGGCCGCGCTGTGGAACTGTTCCAGGCGCTGCCCGGCCAGAAGAAGCTCCTCGTTGGTCTTGATCTTTTCAGGCCGCTCCGGCGGGGTGACCGCCCCGGGCTTCGGCGAGGGCTCACGCCTGACCGGCTGATAGGAAACCAGCTCCGCTCCGGATTTGTCGTACAGGGCGGCGCGCAGCTCGGTCTCCTGGGCCCCGGCGGGCAGGTCCAGCGTGGCGGTGAAAGGACGGGCCGGGCTGAGGTCGGCAGTCTGCTCCAGCACCTTTTCCCCGCCGCGGGTCAGTTCCACCCGGCAGCCGGGACGGTCGGAGGTGACGTTGAACCCCAGCTTGGCCTTGCCGTCCTCAACGCTCAGGTTGACCGCGGCCTCGGTGTTGGCGTTTTTCGCCCCGCCGATGGCGCGGATCGGGTACCAGCGCTGGGTGAACCGCTTCACCTCGCCGGGCTGGATCCAGGAATAGTCCGGCTGGTTGTCGGAGTAGGCCCCGACCATGATCTCGATGTAGGGGCCGTCGGAATCGGTCAGGATCTTGTCCCAGGCCTGGGCTTCCGTGCCCGGGCCCCATTCCCAGAGTTTCTTGCCCGGCACCAGGTGATGGTCGGCCACGTGCAGCACCCCGGCCCCCAGGCCGTGGTTGTAGCCGCCCATGAAATCCTCGCCCGCCTCGAAAGCGAAGATCGAGATGGGCGAGGGGTGGCTTTTCCACCAGCTCAGATCACGGCCGCCGGCATAGCCCTCGAGCCCGTTGTAGACATTGTCCGACCAGGGCCAGCGGGTGAACTCGTGCTTGGCGTGGTATACACCCCAGTCCACCGAGGGTGGGAAAATTACCTGGTACGAGGAGTCGGCGTGCACCGAGACATTCGCCCAGTAGAGGAAACTGGTGGTGAACGGGGTGGGGTTCACGATCCGGCCCGTGGCCTCGACCCAGGAGCGCCCGGGACTCAGGGTCAGGCCGACCATCCACTTGAGCCGCTGGCGCAGCTCGGTCTCGCCCACCCAGACCGTCGCGCCGCCGTCCGGGTTCTGCTCCAGTTTGTAGTCCACCGGCATGAACGTGCTGGCCCGGTGGTGGTGCGGGACGTTCCATTCCACGCCGCCCGAAATCCAGGCGCCTAACATCCCGATCAGCGCCGGCTTGATCACGTGCTGACGGTAGAAGAAATCGTAGTTGTCGGTCTTGTCCACAGCCGAGAACAGACGGCCGCCCAGCTCCGGGATCACGCAGATCTTGACGTATTCGTTCTCCAGGTAGACCGCGCGGTAGGTGCGGGGCACGCTGCGGTCGCTCAGGCTGTCCAGGAACTCGTAGGGATAGACCCGTCCCTGCGCCCCCTGGTAGCGCCGGGTGCCGTAGAAAATCGGGTTCTTTTCGGCCTGGCCGACCGGGTAGGTGGGCAGGGTGAGGTCCTCCTCCCAGATCCGAACCTGGTCCACCGCGAGCAGAACCGTGGGACTCTGGAGCAGCATCACACTCAGGACAAGGGTTGCGACGAGCAGCCTGTTTCGAAGCGTTCGCATAAATATGTCCTTATAAAAGGGGATGGAAGTGAGTTGAACCTGCCTGGCCTTGAACAACACTTAAACCGGAGTATAATATAGACTTCGACGGCGGGAAGGGACAGAGTGTTCAGCCGGTCCCCGGCAATTTCTTTCGCGCCGGCCCGGCCGGTGCCGTCCCACCGGCCGCGGACCGGGTGCGGGGCCTGGCCCCAAGCCCTTATTGACCGGCGGTTATCAAGAATTATGCCCGCGGGAGGGATTCAGCCGGCGCGCCGGTTTCCAGGCGCTGTCAGTCGCAGGGCCCGGGTGTAATTTCTCATTTCCAGAAATGCGGTTCTCAGTTCTGCGGATGGAAACGCTTGCGGCGTGAATGACAAGAGGACGGCCGCCGCCCCGGCAACCGTCCTCTCTCGATATCGTTCACATCGCAAAGATTGAAGCAACCGGGGTCGTATTCCGGGCAGTTCAACCCGCCGCGGCCAGGCTCTCCCGGCCCGGCTCGTGGACCAGGCAGCCCCCGGCCCGGTACAGCAGGACATCCTGGTCCAGGTTGGCGGTGAACGGGTTCGGAGTCAGCAGGTACTGCTGCAGGTCCAGGGTCATCAGGACCGCGGGCTGGTCCAGCCCGGCGTAGGGCCGCACGCCCAGGTCGTTCACGGCCAGGAACCCGTAGCGGTGGAATTTCATGCGCTTGCTCGGGTGGACTGCGATGACGAACCAGTTGCGCCGCGGCGCCGAGGCCACCGAATCGACCACCACCAGATCGAACAGCCGGCGCTCGATGCCCAGGCGGTGACGGCGCCAGCGGGCGGGCACGGCCAGGCGCGACAGCTCGCAGACCTCCGGCGACACAGTGGCCCCGGTGATCGAGTGCATCGAGGCGAACCCCGGCTGATAATCCTCCAGCTCATCCGGGATCAGGCCGAAAGACTCGCAGGCGGGCAGGGGCGCCCCGGCCCCGTCGGCAACCAGGCTGCGCATGCCGTGCAGCTCGCCCAGGCGCGAGACCAGCGCGCTCAGCGGCCCATCGCCCCCGCTGCGGATTATACGCAGCGTCCCGCCCAGCTCGCTTTCCCCCCGGTGGTGCACGAACGCGCCCAGGATGATCGAGCGCGGGTCGAGGCAGTCGCATTCCAGGGGCGGGCAGCGGTCATCGATATAGCCTGTTTCCAGGTAGACCTCACGGCGCAGGCGGAACGCGGTCTCCAGTTCGGACTCATCGGTCAGGCGGCGCACCTCCAGCCATTCGGTGTCGTAACCCCGCGGCATCCGGCTCAGGCTCGCGCGCAGCTCCAGGGCGCCGTTGACAGCCGCCAGGAGCTGTTTCAGGCCGAACGGCTTGCGCAGGCTCTCCACCACCATGCCCCGGCAACCCACACCCGGCAGCGGCAGGACTATCGCCAGGTAGCCGGCTTTGACCGCGCCGGAGGGGTTGTCAGCCAGCACCATGCGCTCCCCGCGTTCCCACGAGCCCTCCAGGACGAGCAGAGCGGGATCGAACAGCCTGACCGCCGTACCCAGCACCGCCGGACTGTCCAGCCCCAGCGCCCTGAACCCCCGTCCGCCGAGCACCGCCAGAAGGGCCTCGTGCAACGCCGGATCGGAATCACGGAACAGTATCGTCTCTTTCATCCTCGCCTCCA
Source organism: bacterium (assembly GCA_021372515.1). Taxonomy (NCBI): domain Bacteria; species bacterium. Next base: position 10,638 of record JAJFUG010000008.1, on the reverse strand, counting down.
GGCTTAAACTGTGGCCTGCCGCCGTCAGAAGCCCGTCCCACAAAACCTTGCCGGGACGGCCCCTCTGTCTGTGAATTATTATACGCCTGCAATCCGAATTCTATCAAAAATTAGTTGCTTTATTGCAGGAGAAGGAAAATATGCTTGCGGAATTAAATCTGCGAAGTAAATATGGCGGGAAAAACAAATTAAATCAATGATTTTTTTATCAAATTACATGTTATCTATTATTTATATATGATGAGATAGACATAAGTTAGAGCTTAGAAGTTTGTTATGTTTTGCCCCGAATTCTCCCCTTTCAGACCGTCTGACCCGCTGCGACCCGCCCTTTTTGCTCGTTTTCCTCGGCCACCGCGTGCGAAAGATAGCCCGCTGCCCGGTAAAGCAGGAGCTCCAGCTCCAGGCTGGCGCTGAACGGGTTGGGCGTGGTCAGATAGTGCTGCAGGTCCAGGCTGAGCAGGATCGCCGGCTGGTTCAGCCCGGCGTAGGGGCGCACCCCCAGCTGGTCGAGCACCCGGAAGCCGAAACGCTCGAACTTGGCCTGGCGCGAGGGGTGCACCGCGATCACGAACCAGTTGCGGCGCGGGTTGCCGGCCATCGAATCGACCACGATCATCTGGAACAGCATCCGCTCGATCCCGAAACGGCTGAGCCGCCAGGGCCGCGCGATAGCCAGGCGGCTCAGCTCGCAGACCTCACCGCCCGCCCGGCGGCCGCAGGCCGACTCGCGCCCGCCGAACCCGGGCAGAAAGACCTCCAGCTCTCCGGCCCCCAGGCCGAATGTCTTTAGTGCCGGCAGCTCGGGGCACACTTCCGAGGCGGCCGATTCACACCAGGACGGCTCGTAGCGCCGCACCACGCGCTCGACAGCCTCGCTGCAGGTCGGGGTGCCCTCTGTCCCGCGGCGGATGATACGGATGGTGCCGGCCAACTCGCGCTGAGCGCCCTGAACATGGAACGCCCCGAAATGGATCGAGTTGCGGTCGTAATGGTCGTACTCCAGCGGGAGGGCGCCCGCTTGGATGAACCCGGTCTCGCGATAGACCTCCTGCCGCAGGCGCAACGCCGCCTCGATCTCGCTGTCGTCGCTCAGACGCTTGACCTCCAGCCATTCCCGGCCGGGACGGCAGTGGCGGTTCAGGCGCTCGCGCACGGCCAGGGCGCTGCTGATCCCGCCCAGCAGCTCCCGCGTGCCGAACGGCTTGCGCAGGCGCTCCAGCACCAGGCCGCGCGCCCCGGAGGCTGTCCCGGATGATCCGGCCGCCAGCGGCAGCACCAGCGACAAGTCGCCGTCCTGCACCGGTACCGCACCGCCGCCGCCCAGGCTCACTGTCTCCCCGCGCTCCCAGGTCGCCTCGAACAGCACCAGCTCTGGGGCGAGCATCCGCACCGCCTTGTCCAGCTTGGAGGGGTCGCCCAGCGAAACCGGGTAGAAACCCTTGCGCAGCAGACGGCTGAACAGTGCCTCACGCAACGAACGGTCCGAGTCCCACAGCACGATACGGCAATCCATGTTCTTCTCCTGGGATAATATTTCCGCACGGGGCCTGACGCCGACGGTCGTTTTTTCCGACTGGCACCCACGGATTTTCAGCTTTTCATGATGGAAGACTTTAGAAAAGTTTGAGTTCAGTGTTGCAGACTTCCGGTCTGGGCCAGCTCTGTTCCAGACAGCGCGAAGCTTTTAAGACAACTTCCATGCCACATTTTTTTCCGTCGGGGCATTGATTTTTCTTGACAGGTTTGATATACTGAAGAAATTATATAGGTATAATACTATTGTTATGTTTGGTTTGTTTTATACGGAGACGCCGCCATGTCTCGAAAATCTCTGCCCGATATGATTCCCGACCCGCCTCTGACCACGGGTGACATCGCACGCTACTGCCACACCACGGTCATGCAGGTCAACCGCTGGATCAAGAGCGGGGCGCTCAAGGCGTTCCGCAACCCCGGAGGACAGCACCGGGTGACACGCGAGGAGTTCAAGAAATTTCTTCAGCGCAACGGTATGCCGGTGGTGGATGAGTATTTCGTGGGCGGAAGGAAGAAAAAAGTCCTGGTGGCCGATGACGACCCGGCGGTGGTGGATGCCGTGAGCCGGGTGCTGGCCGCCGCGGTGGGCAACCTGGAAATCGAGACCGCGGTGGACGGCTACGAGACCCTGATCAAGGCCGGGGATTTCAAGCCCGACCTGCTCATCCTGGACATCCGGATGCCGCAGCTCGACGGCCTCGAGGTCTGCCGCCGCCTGCGCGGCAACCCCAATGTCAACCCGGAGATGAAAATCCTGGCCGTCACCGGCCACAGCGAAGCCTACGATAAGGAGGCCGTTTCGGCCAACGGGGCGAACGACTACATGCTCAAACCGTTCGACATAAAGACCCTCCTGGAGCATGTCCGCCCGCTGCTGGGCTGACCGCCGCCGGGACAGTCTTCCTCAAACCGGTTCGCAACTCCGGCCGACCCGCGCCGGACCTTGATATAAACTTCCGCCAGGACAAGGAGAACAAAGGCTATGAGGACCCGAGACGCCAGCCCATGGCTGGGGCCGCTGCTCTGTATTGCGGGTTTTACTCTCGCCGTGGCGCCCTCCCAGTGCCGCGCCGAGAATGAAATGACCGAAAGACTGTTCTTCCAGCCGATCGAGAAGGTCATCACCGCCGGGCGCACCGAGCAGAGCATCGAGCGCGCCCCGGCCACGGTGACAGTGATCTCAGCCGCCGAGATCAAGGCCTCCGGCGCCCTGACCGTCCCCGAGCTGCTGCGTTTCGTCCCCGGTCTGGACGTGATGACCGTGAGCGCCTCCCACGCCGAGGTCAACGCCCGCGGCCTCAACCAGCTTCTGTCCAATAAGATGCTGGTGTTGATCGACGGCCGCTCGGTGTATTTCGATTTCTTCGGCGGTGTGGTCTGGGAGGGCCTGCCCGTGCTGCTCGACCAGATCGACCGCATCGAGGTGGTGCGCAGCCCCAGCAGCGCCCTCTACGGGGCCAACGCTTTCAGCGGCGTGATCAACATCATCACCAAGACCCCGCGCCAGATCAAGGGTGACCAGGTCAAGGTCCAGGTGGGCGAGAACGGCACCCTGTTCAGCTCGTTCCTGGCCGGGGTCCAGCGCGGCGACACCGATTTCCGGGCCGCTCTCGGCTCGCGCCGCCTGAACAGCCTGGCCGATACGGACCACAATTCCGAGAACGTGGTCCTGGGCAACCTCTACCTGGGCCACCGTTTCGAGAACGACCTGCGGCTCTCGGTGGAGGGCGGCCTGAGCTACGGCTCGGTCGAGCAGGTGGTGCGCATCGAGCAGAACGATTTCGACGCCACCACGACCTACGCCAAGCTCAACCTGGAGCACTCCGATTTCCATTTCCAGGCTTTCTGGAACCGCGGGGACGAGACCGGCGACCCGATCTTCTCGCCCGGCGAGGATGTCTCGATCCTCTACAACACGGTCGACCTCGAGGCCCAGAACATGAGCGAGATCGGGGGCAATAACACCCTGATCTACGGCGCCTCCTACCGCCTGAACACCATCCAGTCCAACATCATCGACCGCGACCACAGCCAGAACCTTCTGGCCGCCTATTTCCAGGACGAGTACCGCCTGGTGCCCGAGGTGAGCCTGCTGGTCGGGGCGCGCCTGGACCATCACCCCCTGGTGGGGGCCAGTTTCAGCCCGCGCGGCAGCCTGATCTACAGCCCCCGCGCCGATCACACCCTGCGTTTCTCGGTGGGGCAGGCTTTCCGCAACCCCTCGTTCACCGACTCCTATTTCCGCCTGATGACCCCCACCGGGCTGCAGATCGTGGGTCAGCCCGACCTGGAGAGCGAGAAGAACACCACCTGGGAGCTGGGCTACACTTTCTTCCCCAGCCACACTTTCCGCGCCGAGATCGATCTGTTCACCTACCGATTCCGCGACTACATCGGTCCGGACGCTCCACACCTGGAGGATGGCGTTCCGGTGCAGTCGTTCCACAACCTGGGCAGCGCCCGGGCCAGCGGGTTCGAGCTTAGCGCCGACCTGGTGCCGGTCTACTGGATGAAACTCTCGGCCAACTACAGCTACCAGGACCTGCAGAACCATTACACGGTGAGCCGCCAGCAGCGCCCGCCCAAGCATAAGGCCGCGTTCAAGGCCTTTTTCACCATGCCGCACGGCGCCTCGCTGGCTTTCCTGACCGGGTACACCGGACGCACGGTGTGGGAGATTCCGACCCAGACCGGCGACTACCTGCCCGTGGAACTCGATTCCTACCTGCGCTGCGACACCCGGCTGGCCTGGAACATCGGCAAGCGCGGGCCAGAAATATTCGTCGCCGCGCTCGACCTGTTCAACAGCCGGAAGCTGGAATACCCTCTGGCCGAAAAAACCCGCCGCCGTCTGACCGCGGGCCTCAATTTCGGGTTCTGATTCAGTACTCGCAACCGGCGGGATTATTCTGCGATGGTGCTGACAAAGGTGTCAAGACATATACCGCGATGGCTGACTCTCATCTGCGCCCTGCTGCTGGGGCTGCCCTCCTCCTGGACTGTCCAGGCCCGGACTCTGCGGGTGGTCCTCATCAAAAGCGACCGGGTCTGGCATGAGTACAGCGAGACCTCGCGTGTGATCGCCTCGACCCTGCGTGAGAGCAGCCTGTCCGTGGAGGTCGAGGAAACGTTCCTCGAAAGCGACCCGGCGCGCCTTCCCGCGTTCTGGAAGTCCCTGGGCCAGAAACAGCCCGACCTTCTGATCACGGTCGGCACTCCGGCCACCCGTTCCGGTATGCAGTACGCCGGAAACCTGCCCCTCATTTTCACACTTGTCCTTGACAATCCAACCGGTGAGGATGCAAACTCTACTCCGGACCTGCCGGCCTCCGGCGTAACCCTGCTGGTCCCGCTGCGCGAACAGTTGCAGATGATCCGTCAGGCGCTGCCCGAGGCGCGCCGAGTGGGGCTGCTCTACAGCCGTTCGAGCGCCGCTCTCTACAGCGCGGTGATCCGTCAGGCCGATGAGCTGGGGCTGCGCCTGGAGCCGCGCGTGATCAGCGGCGAGCGGGATGTCCCCGAGGCGCTGCGCTCGCTGCTGCCGGATGTGGACGTGGTCTGGATGCCGCCCGACAACCTGGTCTACGACAGCCGGATCATCCGTTTCATCCTGCTCGAATGTTTCCAGAACAGCGTACCCATTATCGCCGCCAGCCGGGCGGTGGCCGAGGCCGGCACTCCGCTGGCCCTGGGTGTGGACTACTCCGACATCGGGCGCCAGACCGCGGAGATGGCCCTGCGCCGTCTGAGCGGCGCCGAATCGGGGACGCGGGTGGTGGGGCCGCGGCGGGTGCAGCTCTACATCAACGATTTCGTCGCTTCCAGCCTGGGGCTGAACATACCCAAAGCCGTGCGGGATAAAGCCGTGATCGTGCGTAACGGAGGCAGTTGAATGCTGCAAACCCTCGTCCGGTCAATACGCTCGCGCCTGAAAGCCAAATCCATCCTGGCGGTGGTGCTGCTGATCATAGCCATCTCCACCACCCTGACCACCTTTTTCCTCTCCCGTCAGCGCAGCTCGATGATGGACGAGCTGGCCAAGCGCGCCCTCTCACTCTCCGGCAACCTGGCGTTCAACAGCCAGTATGCCGTGCTCTCGCGCGACACCGTGACCATCAAGACCCTCATCTCCGGCGTGCTCAAGGAGAGCGAGATCGAGCGGGTGCTGATCACCGACCTGAAAGGCCAGGTCCTGGTGCTGGCCGACTCCGGCGGGATAACGGTCACGCCCAACGCCCGCTCCTCCCGGCTGGACATGCCCTCCGACCCGCGCTGGAAGCTCGGAGGCGAGCTGGACACCCTGACCAGCCGCCGCTGGTACTCCACCCCGCGGCCCGACCTCTGGCGCGCCGCCACCCTGATCGAAATCGAGCGCAAGACGCCCGAGAACGACGAGATGCTGCTGTTCGCGCCGCCCACTGCCGGGGCCTCGAGCGCGGGCTCGGCCGTGCTGAGGCAGAAACTGGGCTTCGCCGTGCTGGATGTCTCGCTGGCCAGCCTGCACGACGCCCTGGAGGCCGGAACGCGCAAGGCCGTGCTCATCTCGCTGCTGATGGTCGCCGGCGGGTCGCTGATCACCGTGCTGATGGTGGGCCATGTGGCCGGACCGGTGTTCGAGCTGGCCGGCGCCACCCAGGCCGTGGCCCGCGGAGACCTCGACCGCAAGGTGAGCGTGGAGCGCGAGGACGAGATCGGCGTGCTGGCCGAATCGTTCAACAACATGATCGATCAGCTCAAGGCCTCGCGCGAGAAAATCGAGGCCTGGAACCGCGAGCTCGAGGCCAGCGTCCAGGAGCGCACCCGCGAGCTGGAGGCCAAGCACGCCGAGCTGGGGCGCGCCTACGAGGCCCTTAAGACCCTGGACAAGGCCAAGGACGATTTCCTCTCCCTGGTCTCCCACGAGCTGCGCACACCGCTCAGCTCGATCCTGCTTTACTCCGAGATGCTGCTCGACGGCCTGGCCGACTCCGAGGAAAGCCGCACCGAGTTCCTCGGCACGATTGTCGACAACTGCAAGCGCCTGACCCGCCTGATCAACGACGTGCTCGACCTGAGCAAGATCGAGGCTGGACGGATGCGTTTCAAGCTGGACAAGCTGGAGTTCCGCGCCGTGGTGGCCGACACGCTCAACGGCCTGAAACCCTCGATCGAGGCCAAGCGCATAGCCTTCGAGTACCGGGAGATCCAAGCTCCCGACCTGCGGCTCTGGGGCGATTACGACAAGGTGATCCAGGTCCTGACCAACATCGTCTCGAACGCCGTGCGTTTCACCCCCGAGAACGGGCGGATCAGCGTGGAGCTGAGCCGGCGTGACGGGATGGGCCTGGTGACAGTCTCGGACACGGGCAAGGGCATCCGCGGCGATGACATCTCTAAAGTCTTCGACCGCTTCGGCCAGTTGGAGAGCATCGACCACCACTCCGAGGGCAGCGGCCTGGGGATGACCATCTCCAAGTCCATCATCGAGCGCCTGGGCGGCGAGATCTGGATCGAGAGCGAACTCGGCCGTGGGACCACAGTCCTGTTCACCCTGCTGGATGCCGACATGCGCACCGCCCTGGAGGGAGAGAACGAGGAAAGCGATGAGCCAAAGCCGGCATAAGATTCTGATCGTGGACGATGAGCGCATGCTCAGGCTGGGCCTGGCCCGCTGCCTGGAGAACGCCGGTTTCGAGACCTTGACCAGCGAGGACGGCGAGCAGGCGCTGGCCCTGGTGCGCAGCGAGAAACCCGACCTGGTGCTGCTGGACGTGATGATGCGCGGGATGAACGGGCTGCAGGTCTGCCGCGCCCTGCGCGGCGACCCGGACACCAGCCGGGTGCGGATCGTGTTCCTCTCGGCCCGCGGCCAGGAGCGCGAGAGGGCCGAGGGCCTGGAGGCCGGCGCCGACTACTACATGACCAAACCTTTCGACTACCGCGACCTGATCCGCGTGGTCAAACAGTTGCTGGAGAACGGATGATGGAGACACAAACCGGGCAGGCCGAGACCACCGACCACCCCCCGGCGGGCACCGAGGGCGGCTATCGCTCGCTCGTGCTGGTGGTGGATGACGACACCGCCATCCGGCGCGGACTGTCGTTCCTGCTGGCCAAGGAGGGGCACTCCACGCTCGAGGCGGCCGATGGCGCCCAGGCGCTGGCGCTGGTGCGCAGCCAGCGTCCCGACCTGATCCTGCTCGACATGATGATGCCCCATATCAGCGGGATCGAGGTCTGCCGCATCATCAAGTCCGGCGAGGACACCCGCCTCATCCCGGTGGTGATGATCACCGCGGTCAACAACCCGGATGACAAGATCGCCGCGATCGAAGCCGGGGCGGATGATTTCCTGAACAAGCCGGTCAACCTGGCCGAGCTGCGCGCCCGCGTGCGCTCGCTGCTCAGGATGAAGCACCTGAACGACCTGCTCGAGCGGGCCGACATGGTGATCGCCTCCCTGGCCAACGCCATCGAGGCCAAGGACAAGTACACCGAGGGCCACAACGAGCGCGTCTCGCTCTACTCCGTGGCCCTGGGCCGCTCGGTCGGGCTGGATGAGCACGATCTCGCCCTGATCCGCATGGCCGGCATCCTCCACGACATCGGCAAGATCGGCGTCCCGGACAGCATCCTGAACAAGGAGGGCCCTCTGGACGGCAACGAGCGCGAAAGCATTTTCACCCACCCGGACAACGGCAACAAGATCCTCAAGCCCCTGCGCTCGCTGGCCGATGTGCGCGAGGTGGTGCTCTGCCATCATGAGCGCTTCGACGGGCGAGGGTATCCGCGCGGTCTGCGCGCGCAGGAGATTCCACTGCTGGCCCGGATAGTCTCCATCGCCGACAGCTACGACGCCATGACCACCACCCGCTCCTACCGCAAGGCCCTCAGCCGCGAGACCGCCCTGGAGGAACTGCGGCGCAACGCGGGCATAATGTGGGACCCGTCCCTGGTCGAGGCCTTCATCAGCCTGGCCGAATCCGGCGGGCTGGACTCGCTGCCGGCAGTGGGGGAGAGCCGCGATGCCTGAACTCATCCTCTGGAATTCGGTGGCCGGGCGGCGGCGCTCGCCGGGCGACACGTTCCTCGAAAACGGGCTGGCCCTGCTCGAGACCGCACTGAGCCGGGACGGCTACGCGGTTGAGGTGGTGGACTGGGCGCGCGGCGGGCTGTGGGAGAGTTTCACCCCCAAGCCCCTGGCCCGTCTGAGCCACACCCTGGCCGAAAGGCTGGTGGCGCAGCCGGGAGCCGCCGCGCCGGGACGGCTCGCCCGCAAGCTCTACGGCAACGCTTTCTTCCTGCTGCAGGAGAGTGTCGCCCGCACCCAGCGGCGACGCCAGAGGCGCATGCTGCGAGAGCTGGCCCTGCGGGTGCGCGACTCGGGCTGCCGGGTCCTGGGGATCAAGACCTGGTACGGCGAGGCTTTCACCGCGGCGCGCAGCCTGGCCGCCATGCTGCGCCAGCTCGCCCCCGGGGTGCTGATCGTGGCCGGCGGCCCGCACGCCTCGATCTACCGCGAGGCGATCCTGGAGGATGGGCTGTTCGACCTGGTGGTGGCCGGCAGCGGCGAGAAGCCCCTGGCCCGCCTGCTCGGACTGGCCCGCAAATCTGACAGCCGCGGAAGCCTCCTCGCCGCCCTGGCCGAGCCACTGGCGCGCGGCGAGCTGGGCAACTCCATGCTGCGCGTGGACGGCCGTATCTGCACCGCTCCCGCCGTGCCCGACACGGCCGAGGACAAGATCATCCCGGTGTATTCCACCGACACGCGCGGCAAAACGATGATACACGTGCTGGTCGACTCCCTGGGCTGCCCCTGGGGCAAATGCAGTTTCTGCGTGCATTCGCGCATCTACCCCCAGCATTCCCTGCGCCCTGCGGACCAGGTGGTGCGGGAGATAGAATACCAAATCGGGCATGGGATCGGCATCTTCCGTTTCGCCGGCTCCTCCACCACACTGGAGCTGGCCGAGGACATCGCCGCACGGCTCCTGGAGCGCGGCCTGAGCGTGATATTCTCGATGTTCGCCCGGGCCGAAACCGGCGCGGCCGACCCGGCCGTGCGAGCACGGGTGGTGGAAGCGTACCGGGTGCTGACCCGCGCCGGCCTGCGCGCCGTGTTCCTGGGGGCCGAGTCCGGCTCGGACAAGGCCAACGCCGCGGTGATGAACAAGGGCGCCCGGCGCGAGGACCTGATCGCAACCGTGAGCGCCATGCGCGAGGCAGCCCGCGCCGAGGGCGTGCACCTGGACATCGGCCTGTCGCTGATCTACCCTGCGCCCACCCGCGGTAAGTTCAGTCTCCAGGAGCTGGCCGCGGATGACCTGTCGCTGGTCGAGGCCTGCGGCCCCGACTCGGTGCTGGTCAGCCCGCCCGCGCCGTTCCCCGGCGCCGACTGGTTCGAGCAGCGCCAGAGCTACGGTTTCGAGCTGGCCGATAGTTTCGTGCGGGACATGCTGGAGTACGACTATGTCCTGTACAAGCCGCCCTCGATGTGGCCGGATGTGGGCCTGCGCCTGGAGGGCCGCGGCCTGCGCAGCATCCTGGCCGAGTGCCAGGGCCTGCGAGCGGAGCTGGAGAAACGGGGGATTATCACCGAGGTCACGGACGAGCATTTTCTGATGCTGCGGGCCGCCGGGTTCGAGGGAGCCGCCGGGGCCGCCGCTTTCAAGCGCGCCGCCCTGATCGGCCTGCTCTCCTGCGACTACCGCTGGATGGACGGGCTGCAAGACAAGGTCAACCGGGTCAGCCGAGAAATCGCCGCGCGCAACGCCGAACGGAGCACAGTGTCCAACTGAGAGCGAGGGAGAGGGTAAAGATGAAGAGGGTCCCCGAAAACGGAGCCATGGATGACCCCCGCGAGGTGGAATCCTACGACCAGCTCTCCAGGCAGCACCTGGGCCTGGTGGAGCGCAAGTTCATCCAGCGCCTGCTGTCTCTTCTGAAAAGCAAGAGAAGGCCCCTCGTGCTGGATGTGGGCGCCGGGCCGGGCAATATCCCCCTCGAGCTGGCACGACGCCGCGAGGACGCCCGCCTGGTGGCGGTGGACCTGTCCTCCGGCATGCTGCGCCTGGCACGCGAGAAATTCCGCGGCCAGGGCCTGACCGGCCAGTTCCGGGT
>JAJFUG010000007.1 GCA_021372515.1 bacterium | reverse complement strand
AATTGCATAACCTGACCAAATACCGTATTCCTTGTCATCGGGCTAACCTCCATTTTCTTATCCAGATTTGTTGTTGGCGCTTCAAATCTAATAAGAATGGGGCTTAGCCCGCTTTGTTTCTATTTTAACCGGACACTACTGGGTTGTACTATCGATATTTGAGAGGTATTCATTATACTCTTCTGGTCCAATAGCCGTATTAACATTGTAAGCGTAGGCAAGTGAATTCTGGCCTAATCTCAGGCTACATCTGGCTATAAGTTCATTGTACATGGCTTTTGTGGCGGTCTCGGAGAGAGGTAGATTTACAAAATATTGTTCGAGCGGCTCCAGGCTGCGCAACGGTCCGGAGAAATCCCCCTTAAGATAGTTGCAGTAAGCCTTGTTCAACCTCAGGCGCAACACCGCCGGATGCGTATCAGCCACCTTGTAATTATTGATGATCCACAATGCCCGGTCGAGAAGCCGGGCCGCTCCGTTGTATTCGACCTGCCACATGTATGTTTCAGAGGCGGCAATTTTCTTGCGGTTGATCAGTGACTCGGCTTTCAGGTTGAACCAGGGGATCAGGGCCTCGCTCTCAGGTGGATAAATTTCCTGGGCCAGGTCCAGCAGGCTGTCAATCAGTATTCCGGTCCGATCCTCCGGCACTTCGTACCAGTATTCCCTCGCCATCTGCGCGCGCGGCGGCAGGGGACGGCTGTCCGCGAGGCGGTATTCCACAGTGTAGGCCGAATCCAGATAACCGCATTCCAACCCTTGCCGGATAAGGGACTCAAAGACAAGGCGCTGGTCCTGTTTTTCTTCCGGCGAGGATTCATTCCCAGCGTTTAGCAGCTGGACACCAGCCGGCAGGCAGAGCAATAGCAGCATTACACCCGCAAACCTCCGCATACCGCGCCTCCCCGGTGCAGAGAATAGGGAATCAAGCCGTAGAGGAAAGCCACATCGGAGGAATATATCAGCAGTCAATGAATTTGTGAATGGAAACGATGCGGAATCAGTCCTCTTCCGGCGCGGGGACTTTGTGTCCCCAGCCCAGTGCGTCCTGGGCCACCTCGCGGAAATAGGTGATCGCGGGGTTGCGGCGGAACTCGCGCAGGTAGATTTCGATCAGGCCGCGGTCGGCGAAGCTGTAGAAATTCTCCTCGCCCACGATCACGTGATCCAGAAGCCGCACCTCGATCATGCTGGTGGCGTAGACCATGTCGCGGGTGAGCTGCTTGTCGTCCGCGCTGGGGGCGGGGTCGCCGGAGGGATGGTTGTGCGCCACCACGATGGCGGCGGCGTTGTACTGCAGGCAGCGGCGCAGCAGCTCGCGCAGGTAGATGATGTTGTAGCTCAGGGTGCCCTGGAACAGGTCCTCGGCCCGCATCACCGCGTGGCGGGCGTCCAGGAACAGGACTTTGAACAGCTCGATGTCGCGGTCGCGCATGCTGTGGCGCAGGTAGTCGTACACATCCGAGGCGTCATGCACGAACGTGGCCTCCTGGAGACGGTCCTCCAGGAAACGTCGCGCCACCTCGTGGATCAACTTGAGCGCCACGGCGTTCTTCTCGCCCACGCCCTGGACCTCGGTCAGGCTCTCCAGCGGGGCCTCGAACACCCGCCGCAGACTGCCCATGCTGGCCAGCAACTCGCGCGCGGGCTGCTTGCAGTCGCGGCGCGGGGTGCCCAGGGTGAGCAGGAACTCGATTATCTCATCGTCCCGGAACGCACCCAGCCCCTTTTCCAGGAACTTGTCCCGCAGGCGCCCACGGTGCCCCTGTCCGGCCTCGTCACGATTCACTGCTTCTCCTCCGGTGCATCCGACGAGGCGCCGTCACCGGCCATGAATTCGTGCAGCGCGCTCTCCATCCGCTCGCGGTCGATAAATCCGCAGGCCACGAACAGATCGCCCACCTGGGTGAAATTGTCCTCCTGCACCCGCAGGAGGTTTTCGAGCTCGTTGCGCCCCATGATTCCCATGCTTATCGCCAGTTCGCCGAACAGCTCGCGGCAAGTGGCCTGCTTTTCGAGTATCCGGTTGACCGACAGCGGGTTGAGCATCCCGCGGCTCATGGCCAACTGGCCGATCGGCATGTTGATCGTCTGCTGGAAATCCAGCACGCGCTCCAGGCAGCGCTTGTCGATCAGGCCCTTGCGCAGCAGGTACTGGCCGAAATGCTCCCTCGGCATGAACCGGCTCCTTGTGGGGGGGGGAGAACAGTTTCAGGGCATGACCCGCGTTGAGTGACTATTCGCGGGTTATGGCCCAGACATTCAGGTCAAAGGTGCCCTCGCTGCTGAGCAGCACCCGCCGCAGTGTCCCGTCCTGGGCCTCGAACCACATCACCGTGCTGGCCCCGGACTGGTAGATGGTCACCAGCAGCCCGTAGTTCTTGGGGATGCTGAACTGCATGGTGGGCTTGGTGTCCATGAAATTCTGGGCGAACAGGAACCCGCTCAGACCACCGAGCAGGATCACGGCGAAAACCAGGGCCAGCATTCTCTTGCGCAGCATCACGACTCTCCGGTTTGAATTGACCCGCTCCGGCGGCAATGCGCCGGCATCGTTACTTTTATGTGGACTGTATTAAATATACACTTTTCCGGCCGGCGCGCGACTCAGACCAGCCCGCACCTGAACGCGGCCCGGAACAGAGGTCGCAGCGCCGCGTTGCGGGCCCGGGCCAGCGGGAACCGTCCGGCGTCCTCGACGAAATAGCGGCCCTCCTCGGGCAGGATGACCAGCGAGACCTTGATATTGGGCGCCACTCCGATCATCAGGCGGCGCTCCATGCAGGCCTCGTACAACCTGGCGAACACCGGGACCAGGTCCGCGGTCCGCGGGGGCGGCAGGTGCTCGTAATCGGTGCCCTGGAGCGGACGGAACACGCAGACCGTGGGCACCGCGCCCACCGAGGTGATCCAGTCGACAGCCTCGATCGACTTTTCGGGCGGCTCCAGGCCGGCCACGATCTCGCCGTTGGTGGTGTCGAAGATCCGCGCGCAGTACTCGACAGCCTCCAGGTAGCGGTCCAGCCCGTACTGTGCGTGCTTGCCCGGGCAGACCCGGGCGAAAATCTCACGGTCCCAGAGCTCGAAACAGAACGAGACCCGGTTCACCCCCATTTTCTTCAGGGCGTGATAGCGCTTCAGGTCGTTGTGCGGCGGGGTCTGCACTCCGATCAGCAGCCCGAACTTTTTCTTGACCGCCCGGATGTAAGGCTCCAGGATATCGAGATAGGTGTCGCCGCGGTAGTGGCCGGTGTTGAAATCCACATCGGTGATCCGGCTTTCCCGCAGCGCGGCGCCCACAGTCTCGACCACGTCCTCCACGCTTTTGTCCTCGGCATCGTCGCAGCCCAGATTGAGGCCCACCGAGCAGAACTTGCAGTTGACCCGCTCGGGCTTTTCCAGCCAGTAGTCGCAGACCTTGGCCGGATAGACCGCCAGATAGGTCCCCTGCATGGTACCCACCCGCCGCATCGGAGTTCCGCGGGAGGTGCTCAGCCCGTACCAGGCCGGGCGTGGGGTGAGGCTCACCGGGGCCACCGGCTCGCCGTCGCGGTATATACGGTAGCTGGAGTCGGCCTCGCGCTCCAGGTGGTAGCAACTGGAGGCGGCGAAAGGCTCGCTGACCGGGATGTTGGTGTAGAGGCCCTCGGGCAGGACCACCTCGAGGCCGCTGCCCAGCCCGGCCCGGGTGCGCATTATCTCCCGGCCGCCGTCGGATTCCACCCGGCACGAGTCACCCAGGCGGATACCGCGGCAGTAAAGATCCAGCTTGAGAAGTCCCGGGTTGCGACGGACATCGTTGATCATCGTTCGGCGATTCCCCTCTTAAACTGTCGATCCCGCTCTATCTCCTAATTTTACACCTTTCGGCCCTTATTGCAACTGTGCTCAATAGACACTCAGCGCACGTAGCCCAGCGAGCGCAGGCGCTCGATCATCTCGCGGTCGTAGCGGTAGGGCGTGCTCTGCCCGCCGACAGCCGGCGGGGGACCGTAGGAGTGCACATAGCGCAGCGAGGGCGGGCCGCCCGGCGGAGAGATGCCCACCTCGGTGCGCACCCGTCCCGCCATGTTCCGTCCCACCGGCAGGCCCATCAGGTAGAGCATGGTCGGGGTGATGTCCTCGAGGTAGAACGAGCTGACCGAGCGTGTCCCGCTCCGGGTGTCGATCCCCCGGAAAATGACCGCGCCGTGCTGCTCGTTCTGGCGGCCGCGCTTGCCGGGATCACAGACCACCACGGTCAGCCCGGTGGGCTGGTAGGCGCGCAACAGCTCGCCCAGCAGGTCGTCGATGTAATGGCAGTACTCTGGGATCATCGGGCGCAGGCTCTCGGGGCCGAGCAGGTCGGTGCGCTCGTTGATCCGGCCCAGGATGTCGGCGCCCTGAAGGTAGAGAGCGATGAAACTGACCCGGCGACGGGAAAGCAGCTCGATTGCCGCCTGGGTGTAGAAACAGTCAGCCAGGTAGATCGAGCGAACCAGGTCGGCGGCCGGGCTGCCGCCCTCGGTGGCCAGGAAAGCCCCCAGGCGCGGACAGTTTTCCAGGATCGCCGGCAGACGGTCCTCGAGGTGCAGGGCCAGGGTCGAGAGGGAATCGAACTCGGCGCGCGGGTAGACCTCGTCCTCGAAATAGGCCGCGCTGGTGCGTTCCTCCTGGCGGACCAGGCCCAGCTTGGTGAAAGTCCGCTCGCTGACCGTGAACCCCTCGTTGCGGGTGGCGGGCCAGGAGGCCCACCAGTTGACCACGCCGCAGCGCACCCCGAACAGGGCCAGTATCTCCCAGATCGACTTGCCGCGCCGCGAGCTGGCGCTGAGCGGCGTGGCGCGGAAGAGGCTGAAAAACGGGAAAGCGTGGACCGCCACCGAATGCAGTCCCGGTGCTGCGGCGGGAAGGCGCGGCTGGCGGGACAGGCCGCGCAGCGTGGGCAGGGTGAAGAAATTCACTCCGTGCTCCTCCGGGGTCAGGCCCGTGGAAACCGTGTTCCAGACCTGGGGCGCCACGTAGTTTTCCGCGCTCTCCACCTCGGCGCTGAATCCCTGGTGGATGAGCTGGGCCAGGTTGGGCAGGCTGTCCCGGTCGGCCATCTCGAACAGTGTGGCCGCATCCAGCCCGTCGATCCCCACCAGCAGCATGGGAAGGCGGGTGATCGAGGAGCGCTCCTCGATCGTGTCGGCCAGTGAGCTGTCGGCCGAGTTGTTCAGGTAGACCCCGCCGGCCCAGGACAGCTCGAACAGCAGCACTGCGGCCAGGGGCAGGATGTAGCTGTGCGAAAGCGCCGCCCGCCGTGAGTCGGAGGGGGCCGGGACCCCGGCCAGGATGAAATAGATCAGCACCACCAGGCGCGCGCTGGCCAAGCTGACCAGGGTGATTATGACCAGGGCGGTCAGGGTGACCGGGCCCAGCGGCTCGATGAGGCCCGACTCCATCAGCATGGCGTGCCACCAGCCGGTCAGGAAAACACATAGGGCCAGGGACGTGGCCACGGCCAGGAACCCCGAGCGCAGCGAGCCGCCCTTGCGCAGGTCCTGCTCGGGACGGCCGTGGCGCGCCCAGTAAAGGGCCGGACCCAGCATGAGCAGAAAAGTGAGGCCGACAAAGGCCAGGTCCATGTAGAGGAAAAACAGCAGCACATCCAGCGGCCGCTCGATGAACGAGGGGTCGGCCAGAAGGCAGCCGGAGCTGGTGAGCCCGGCCAGCAGGGAGCCGATCAGCAGCGAGGTGCGAAGCGCCAGGCTGAACGCGGTGCGCCAGGAGCCGCCGCCCGCAGTGCGCGCGCTCAGGAACCGCTCGACCGGGCTGTTCAGGTAGCCCAGGGCGCGCAACCGGGCGCGTATCTGCTCCACCGACTGCCCGGTATCCTGCGGCTGCGGGCCTCTGTCGCTGTCCTCTGTCACAGTGTCAGACCTTTCTTTCCATAACGTAATCCGCCAGATCGAGCAGGAGCTGGGCCTCGGGGCCCTTGAACCGGTGCAGGGCGGCGCGGGCGGTGTCCAGCAGCTCACGGGCGACCACCCGCGAGGCCTCCAGGCCGAACACGCTGACAAATGTTTTCCTGGCCCCGGCCGGCGCGGCCTGCTTGCCCAGCTCCGCGGCGGTCGATTCGGCCTCCAGGATGTCATCCACCACCTGGTAGGCCAGGCCGAGGTTTTTGGCGTAGGCGGCCAGGGAGTCGATCACTCCGCTGCGGGCGCGGCAGAGCCTGGCCCCCAGGGTGGCCGAGAGGATAAACAGCGCGCCGGTCTTGCGGCTGTGCACGAATTCCAGGCTTTCCAGGTCCTCGCGGTCCAGGTGCAGGTCTTTCCACTGCCCGCCGATCATTCCCGGAGCGCCCACGCAGTCGGCGACCTCGCGCAGAAGCGCCCCGGCGGCCGCGGAACGCAGGCCGTGGGCCTCCACCGAACGTCCCAGCAGGTGGAACGCCTGCATCAGGAGGGCGTTGGCGGCCAGGATCGCGGTGGCCTCGCCGGCCTGTGCGTGCAGCGGGGGCTTGCCGCGCCGCAGCGAGGCGTTGTCCATGCAGGGCAGGTCGTCCAGGATCAGCGAGGCGGTGTGGATCATCTCCACCGCGCAGGCGGCGTTCAGGACTCTTTCAGCCTTGCCTCCGGCCAGGGCCGCCGAGACCAGGGTCAGCACCGGGCGCACCCGCTTGGCCGGGGCGAGAAGGCTGTAGCGCATGGCCTCCACCACCGGGGCGGAGAATTCCTCCGGCGCGGGAAGGACGCCGGGCAGGCTCTGCTCCACCAGCCGGGCGTAGGGGCCGAAAGCTTGCTGGAAACGGCTTTCCGGGGTCTCCAGGCTGCGCTCCGTTTCAGTGTCGGTTAAGGATATAATTCAAGCCTGGAACAGGTCCTGGCCCTCGTACTCGGGCGGGACCGGGCATTCCAGGTGCTTAAGCACCGTGGGGGCGATATCCCGCAAATCCGGGGCGCTCCGGACAATCTTGCGGTTGCAGAGCAGCACCCCGGGGACCAGGTCGCGGTCCACGCTGCAGTGGTCGCCGCTCCACTTTTCGCGGTTGGGCTCCACCACCTCGGGGCCGAACCCGCCCAGGGCGGTCTGCCAGCTCACCCGGTAATTGCGCTGGAAACCTACCACCAGGTCCGGGGCCTCGTCAACCCGCTTGCCGTGGTAGACCTCGCGGCCCGCGTAGACTTTGCTCACCACCGGGGCGCTGTCAACCGGGTCGGCGAGCCCGGCCAGGCCCTCGGCGATGGCCCGCACCACGTGGTCGTACTCCTCGCCGGGCCGCACAATCCCCTGCGCCTCGCGGCCGGCCAGGTTGACAAAGATCAGGCCCAGGCCCAGCGAATAGGCCTGCGTGGCCGACCAGTCGACGTTCTGGAAGAAATCGCCCCCGCCGAAAAGGTCTTTCAGGTTGTACTGGCCCTGCATCTGGCCTTTCAGGCGCATGAAACCGTTCTGCACCAGCCAGGTGTTGAGGTTCACCCCCTTGCGGAACGAGGAGAAACCGTGGTCGCTGAGCACCACCAGAAGCGTGTCCGGGTCCTCGTAGCGGGCGCGCACCTCGCCCACGAAAGAGTCCATGCGCTTGTAGAAAGAGAGTATCGCCCCGCCGAAACGTCCGGCCTCGACCGGGTCGAACATCGGATGCCCCGGGTCGCGGAAACGCCAGAACATGTGCTGGACCCTGTCGATACAACTGAAAAGCTCGAAGAACAGGTTCGGCTGGTCCTTGTCCAGCACCTCCAGGGCCATGGCGCGGCGCTGGTCGAAAATCATGTTCAGGTCGTCCAGGAACGCGGCCTCATCGATACGCCGCTCTTTGAGCGCCGCGGTCTCGGCGGCCCAGCCGCGGGTCTTGTAAAGGCCGATCGCGCGGGCCAGACGGGCGGAGAAATCGCCGGGCCACGAGATGGGCAGCACCGGGTCCTTGGGATGGATTTCGACCGGCGACATGAACACTTTCACCTCGTCGCCGATCTGCGTGGCGATCAGGCGGCAGAACCCGCGCACCTTGAGCAGGAAATTCAGCTCGAACGCCACCTCGACCCAGTCGCTCCAGACTCCCTCGGCCAGCTCGATTTTCTGCCCGTTCAGCTCTACTGTCACCCGGTCCTTCCCATTGCGCTGGAACGCGATGGGCACGCTCAGGTTATCCTCGGCATCCAACGCCTTCAGCTCGCGCTCCAGGCTCTCGACAGCCTGGCTGTCACCGGTGGACGAAGCTTTGGCGCGTTTGTCGAGCAGCCGGACGCGACGCTGGCGTGTGACCGGGTTCCAGGGGCCGATGACCCGCGCCTCGGCCCGACCTTGCGGGTCAAACTCCAGCGGTGTGACCTTGCCGCCGAACTCGGTCTCGCCGCTGCTCTCGCCGTAGATATCGCTGGTGAAAAACTGGTAGGTGGCCTGGGTGCCGCGCAGGTCGGGAGTGGTGAGTCCGGTCAGCAGCACACTGCCCGCGGCCAGGCTCGTGGCCGGGAACGAGACCGGAGCCTGGAGCACCGCGCTTTTTATTCCATTATCGGACGCCACGGCCCAGAACGGCACGCCGCTGCGCAGGCAGACCGCCGAGGGCTTCTCCAGCGGGATCAGGTCGAACAGGAAACGCGGGTTCACCGGGCGTACGGCGGATATTTTCGGATTGTAGTCTGCCGGGTCGCGGTTCAGGAAATCGTAAATCCCGTGCACACCGGCCTGGGCCGAGACCGAGAAGGTGGACCAGGCCACCGGCGACTCGGGCGGGATGGAGCTGGCCAGGCGGGTGTAGCCGCCCTCGGCGGCCAGGCGGGCCAGGTTGGGCAACTCCCCGGCGGCCATGAATTCATCCAGAAGGCCGGGGTCCACGGCATCGAACCCCAGGATTATGGCTTTCTGCTTGAGCGCGCGGGGCTGGACAGTGGGCATCTTTCCACCGCAGCCTCCCAGCGAAACTGTCAGGGCTGCCCCGGCCGCGACCGTGGCCTGGGTCAGAAGCTCGCGCCGGCTGATCCCCGCGCCCGGCTCTGCGGCTGTTTTCCGATCCGGCTTTTCCATCTCTATCACCTCATGTTCCCTGGTGGGGGAGTTTCAATCTCTCACACTATATAGGCCACGGCAAAGCCCACCTGGGCCATCATCATCAGACGGTACATGTTGGTCCAGGAGGGATGGTTCTCGGTGGCGGCCAGGCTCTCCGGGTCGCGCAGGATCAGCCAGGCCGTGTAGGCCCCGTAGAGGGCGAGCCAGAAACCCAGGGCCACGAGCACATACGGGTTGCCCGACAGGATCGGCCCGCCGCCGGGCCGCGTTACCACTATCCCCAACGGCATCATCAGCCAGGGGACCACGAACGAGGGCGCGATCATCCAGGCCGAGGCGCGCACCCCGAAACGCAGCGGCAGGGTGATGCAGCCCGCGGCCTTATCGCCGGCCATGTCGGAGTAGTCCTTGGTCGAGGCCGAGCCCAGAAGGAACAGGAAAAATATTCCGCCGATGTACCAGGGCTCGATGTCCCCGGCGATCGCGGCCACGCTCGACCAGCCCGCCACCTTGAGCAGCCAGCCGCGCGGCACGGCGATGGTCAGGTTGGCCAGGAGCCAGTGGCGCTTGGTGCGGAAAGGGCGCGCCGAGTAGACATAGGTCAGGGCCGCTGCCACGGCCACCAGGGTGAAACACTCCCGCCGCCCGCCCGGAGCCACCAGCCAGGCCAGCCACAGGGCCGCGGCGTACAGGAACGCCGAATACAGCGCCGCCGCGCCCACGCTGATTCTTCCCGAGGGGATCATCCGCTCGGGCTTGTTCACCCGGTCGTTCTGAAGGTCCGTGATCTGGTTAAGCACGTTGGAGGCGGCATTGAGCACCGCAGCCATCGTCCCGCCCAGCAGGATGAATATAACAGTCTGCCCGGCGCCCAGGGCGGCCAGGTGAGCCAGGAACGGCTGACCGGCCCGGTGCGCTCCGGCCCCCACCGCGGTCAGGGCGCCGCTCAGCATGCCCAGCATGGGCGGCAGAAGGGTGAAAGGCCGGGTGAACTTGAAATAGCGCGCCAGGGTTTCCATTTCTTTTCCGTGGTTCAGCCGGGTAATCCGGCAACTCGGGCCGCGATGAGGCATAGCAGCGCTCCCAGAGCGGTGTTGAGCACGTTGAGCCACTCGTTGCCCAGGGCGCGCTCCAGGCCCGGGAACGAGCCGATGAGGCTTTCCGCGTAGGCCGCGGCGAAAGCGCTCCCAGCGGCCGAGGCCCAGAGCGCCGCCCCGCTGAAAAGTCCGGTTGTCAGCCCGGTTAGCGCCACTGCCACCGCTGCGACCAGAGCCGCCGCCGTGCCCTCGACCGAGACCGCGCCGGGAGTGCCGGGCGGCACCGGCCTCAGGCTCGCGGCCAGGAACGCGCGCCGGCCGTAGAGCGAGCCGAACTCGGTGCCAGCGGTGTCGGCCGCGGCGGTGGCGAACGAGGCGGTGAGCAGCGCCCCCACCAGGGGCGAGCCGTGCGTGATTTTATACATTATAGCAAGCAGCGTGCCCACGGCGCAGTTGGCCAGGGCGTGACGCGCCCCGCGCCGCCCATGGCCGCTCTGGGCGATCCCCCGCGCCGCCTTGACATTGTAGCCCAGGCGGGTGAGGCCGCTCGCCAGCACGAAAAATACACCCAGCACGGCAAAACCGCCCAGCCCGGAGCAGCCGTAGACCAGAGCGCCGATAACCACCCCGCCGATCAGTCCGCTCCGGCTGACCGTGCCCAGGGCGTAGGCCGCGCCCCCGAAAACCAGGGGGACCGCGAGCGCCTCGATGAGTGGATGGGAGGACAGGAACATGCCAGGCCTGCCTTTTCAGACTCGAGTCCAGAATTACGGATACCTGGAATTGATTTTCGTCCTTTCGGTCTTGCCCGAAAGGACCAAAGGGCGTGGGGGCCGCGAACTCGTCCAGGCCACGCCGCTCTTTCAACCTAACGTGTTCCCGAAGCTTTGATTCCGCTTCTTGTGTGCAGCGGCGGCGCTGCCGCGAATCGCCGCCGCACCCCGGATCAGCTTCCATCCGCGCCTTTTCGCCGTCTCTTGCACGCTGGCTTGGCGAGAGGCTCAGACAGGCGCGGCCCCCTGAAAGCAGCGGCCCTGAGGCCGCTTACAGGAAAAACACAGCAAGAGCTTTTGTTTCACTCCTAAAGCGTCAGCGCCAGCACCGCGGCCGCGGCCGCGGGCACGCTCAGGTTGTCATCCCGCGGCAGGGGCAGGCTTTCCACCACGGCCGCGGCCAGGGCCGCCAGCCCGCAATACATAATACCCGTGCCGGCCGAGGGCAGCACCGCCCCGGTGCCGGCCGCTGTCCAGAAAACCAGGGCCGCGATACCCGGCCAGGCGGCCAGGACAAACGCGGCCAGCCCAACCCATGTTTTTTGCGCCGACCAGGGCAGCTTCCGTCTGCCCCAGGCGCGCCCGGCCATGTTGCTCACGCCATCACCCAGGGCCAGCGCGGCCCAGGCCCCGGCCACCACGTGCAGCCGGTCGCGGAAAATGAGGATCAGCGCCAGCACGCTCAATGCATAGTAGAGCTTGCCCCGGCTGTAGCCGCGCTCCGCCTCCTCCGGCCGCACCCCGGCCCGGTTGAGACGGGGCGAGCCCCAGAGGCCGTAGGCCACCGCGCCAAGCGCGCAGGCCACGGCCTGCCACAGGCTCAGCCAGCGCAGCAGGAACGCGAAGCCCAGGGGCAGCATGTGCTCGATCTGACGGCGGCTCTCGCCGGTCATGGGGCCGCCTTTCGCCCGCTCTGGCCCTCTAAGTCCGGGATGGACTCCCGCAACCAGCGCACGGTCAGCTCCAGGCCTTCGCTTAAGGGGCGGGCACTGTAGCCCAGTTCATGCACGGCGCGGGAGGAGTCGAATTCCCAGTCGCGGCGGAAAATGTCCACCACGCCACGGGTGAGCTGCGGCATGCGCCCGCTCAGCGTGGCCAGGCGCTCCTCGGCCCAGCCGATCAGGCGGGCGGCCCAGAAAGGCACGGCCAGCCGCGGGGCAGGCTGTCCGCTCGCCGTTGCCAGAGCGGCGAAAAACTGCCCCAGGCTCACGTTCTCGCCCCCCAGGATATAGTTCCGGCCGGGCTTGCCACGCTCCAGGGCCAGGCGCACCCCGGCGGCGACATCCTCAACGTAGACGAAATTCCAGCGCTGACGGCCGTGGCCGATCCGCGCCGGCAGACGGCCCCGAAGGTGGTCGCGCACGAGGTTCGAGATCAGGTTGCCCGCGGTGAACGGCCCCGGGCCGTAGATCACCGCCGGGTAGAGCGTGACCAGCGGCAGCCCGGCCTGGGCCAGCTCCTGGGCCTGAATATTGGCGGCGTATTTCGTCCGCTCGTAGTCGTTGAAATGTGACTGGCGCAGGTGCGGGCTGTCCTCATCCAGCGGCGTGCCGGCGGAGGAGCCCAGGGCCAGGAACGAGGAGACGTAGAGGACCTTGTCCAGCCCGGCCTCGCCCGCGGCGCGCAGGACATTGAACGCACCCTTGACGTTCACCCGGTCGAACTCGGCCGGGTCGCGCGCCCAGGTGGACACCTTGGCCGCGGCGTGGACCGCCGCCCGGCAGCTCTTGAGCGCCAGGCGTAACGAGGTTGGGTCGGTTATGTCCCCCGCGACCGGGACCACACGTGCGTGCCGGGGCAGGGCGCGCTCACGCCCCGGGCGCACCAGGGCCGCAATTTCATGGCCGGTGTGCTCGAGGAGCTGGTTCAGGATGCGGCTGCCGAGATAGCCGCTCGCCCCGGTCAGCAGGATTCGCATACCGTACCGCCACGGAAAGAGGGTAAGATTGCAATTGATTATCAAATCTAAGCATCGACCGGGACGAAAGCAAGGCCCGGCGTTCCAATCATCGCCCTTCGGACTTTAGGATGCTGAGGCCGATATCGTCGCGCGCCTCGAGCGAGAACACGCCGCTTTCCGCTCCCTGGATGAGGAACGCCGTGGAGAGCGCCTCGCACTCGGCGGCATCCGGCCCGCTCACTATCACCTGGCGTATTTCCTCAACCGGCTCCAGAGTGAGCGGGTTCATGATGTGTCGCAACACCTTTCCTCCCGCGCCGCTGATAGTATTGCGGAAATTGCCCGAGACCGAGACTGCGCAGTCGGTGAGGCTGAGGCTGTGCGCAGGGGAGTGGTCATCCAGGCCCTCCAGCTCCATGGGCCAGGCGGCCTCGCCCGGGGGGGCGCCGCGGGCCGCCACGGTGCTGGTCCCGGCCGAGATCACGAAATCTTTCAGGCCGGCCTGGCTCAGCATGCGGGCCTGGGCCTCGACACTCCAGCCCTTGGCCACGCCGCCCAGGTCGATCAGCATCCCAGGGCGGGCCAGGCGCGCGGTGAGGCGCTCCCGGTTTAGCTCCAGCTTGTCGCAGCCGATCAGCGCGCGCAGGGAGTCGGCGTCCAGCGGGCCATCTTCCTTCGGCAGGGCGGCTCCCTGGTGGAACCCGTGCTTTTTCATCAGCGCGCCGGCGGTGATGTCGAACAGCCCCCCGGTGAGCTTCCACCAGCCGACGCAGGCCGCGAGCAGCTCGAACGTGTCGGGGTCCAGGACCACCGGTTCGCCCCCGGCGGCGCGGTTCAGACGGCTCAGCGGGCTGTCGGCCTTGTAGATGCTCAGGCGGTGGTCATCGGCCAGCACTGTGTCGAACAGGCTGTCGGCCAGGGCGTACATCCAGGCCCGCTCCCCGTGGGGGTAGAAAGCGTGCAGGCGGATGACGGTGCCCATGGCCCGCTCCAGGCCCTCGTAGTATTCAAGCTCGGCGTTTTCCAGTTCTACACCGTCCTGCCGGTCCGGGTTGCCCTGATGAAGTTTCAATCCAGCACCAAGATATCACACTTTCACTGTCCAGTCCACACCCGGCGGCGCTCGACAGGCTGGCCCCGGCGTGGCCCGACTGTTAATATACTGTCAGAGGACCTGTCCCGGGACAACGAACGAACCCCCAGAGAGGCTTAACCACCCGCAGCAAGGAGCTAAAGATGTCCGGCAACAGCCCGTTCGACTTCGCTTGCGGCGCCACCGGCCGCCGTCAGTTCATCCGCACCCTGGGCGCGGCCGGCCTGGGCCTGGCCGCCACCGGCTCCGGCCTGTTCGGGGCTGCCGGCCCGGTCCCGGCGGTGATGGGAGCCGCCCCGGCCGCCCGTCTGGACCCGGCCGCCCCGCTGCGGATCGGCATGATCGGCGATGAGGGCCACACCTATGAGATATTCAACGCCCTGCCCAAGATACCGGGGGCGCAGATTGCGGCCCACGCGTTCGAGGACGGCGACTGGGAGTACAACGCGGACGGCAGCCCGCGCCGCGGCGGGGCCTACGATCTGGACGCCAGGCGCAAGTGGTGCGCCGGACAGAGCTGGCACCACGACAAGCTTAAGGTCTACGAAACCTACCAGGAGATGCTGGACAAGGAAAAGCTGGACATCGCCGTGGTCTGCCTGCCCTATGTGCGCAACGCCTACGCCTCGGCCGCGGCGGCGGCCCACGGGGTGAACGTGCTGTGCGAAAAGCCGGTGGCGGTCAACAACGCCGATCTGGACATGCTGGAGGCGGCGGTGAAAAAGAGCGGCGTGCGTCTGTCAGCTCTTTTCAGCATGCGTTTCGCCCCCACGATCTACACCCTGCGCGGCACCGTGCAGGCCGGCTCGGTGGGCAAGGTGGCCCTGGCCTCGGCCCAGAAATCCTACAAGTGGGGCGAGGAACGGCCCTGGTTCTACAAGCAGGCCGACATTTACGGCAGCACGATCCTCTGGGTGGCGATCCACGCCATCGATTTCATGCGCTGGTCGACCGGCCTGGAGGTGAAAAAGGTCGAGGCCATGCATGGCAACCTGGCGCACCCGGATTATCCCGGCTGCCAGGATTACGCCGTGTTAAACCTCCAGTTCGAGGGTGGCGCCGCCGCCGCCATGACCGCCGACTACCTGCGTCCTGAAACCGCCCCCACCCACGGCGATGACCGTCTGCGGGTGATCGGCTCGGGCGGCGTTGTCGAGACCAAGGACCTGGACACGCGGGTGGAGCTTATCACCACCGCAGCCAAGCCGGTCGACCTGCCCCTGGCCGAGCCGCCCATGCTGTTCGCCGATTTCGTGGCCGAGCTGCGCGGCCAGGGCACGCACCTGATCGGGCCGGACGAGGCGGTGCGGGTGACACGTATCTGCATCGCGGCCACGCAGAGCGCGCGCGAGGGGAAAATTATCGAAGTCTGAAGAGCACTGTTTTCAGCGGTATTCAGAAGCCGTCCTCCGGATCTGCGGGGGGCGGCTTTCTCTCGCCGGAAGTGTGGCCGCCCGCCCCCGCGGTTAATCGAAGTGCTGTTTACAGAATAAGAAAAAACTGCCAGCCATTTGACACATTATTTACAAAACTGTACAATCTATGAAAACGTTCATACATGGAGGGTAACCCCGACGGTCCGGGATAACAAACCCTGTCTCCGCTGCGTTGAATATGACAGGAACCGGAACGGCATTCTCCGGTGGAGCGTTTTCCAGCCGATGACACAAGTCTTACGCCGCTTTGCGGCCTTTTCTTTCCATACACAACCCGGCGCGCTGTCCGGGATGATCTTGCGGACTGGAGCGTCCTTGGCTCGGATTGCTCCTTATGGCCTGTTTCCGTCAAACCTTCCTTAGGAGGCGGTCTATGGACCCAATCGGCCTCATGCCTTCGCCGGAGACTATCCCGGCACCCTGGTGGGTGCTGGAGGCGCTCGGGGTCGGCTTGCTGCTGCTGCACCTGATAGTGATTAATGTCGCTGTCGGGGGCACGCTGATCACTCTTGTCTCCCGGCTGGGCGGGCCGGACCAGGGACGCACCGGCTGGCTGCCCGGGGCGCTCAAGAGCAAGCTGCCGACCGCCTTCGCCCTGGGGATCAACTTGGGGATCGCCCCCCTGCTATTTTTCCAGGTGATCTATGGGCACATTTTCTACACCGCCTCCACACTGATGGCGGTCTGGTGGATCCTGGTGATTCCGCTGCTGATCCTGGCCTACTACGGGGCGCATTTCCACTCCCGCAAGTTCGCCAACCGGGCGGTCAGCCTGGCCTGGTTGAGCCTGAGCGCCGTGGTGGTGCTCTACATCGCGTTCATGTTCCAGAACAACATCTCGCACCAGTTGCATCCCGGCGACTGGAGCCGCTATTTCGACAACCGGGGCGGCACCCTGCTCAGTCTGGCCGCCCCGGTGCTCTGGCCGCGCTACCTGCATTTCCTCACCGGTGCTGTCGCCGTGGCCGGGCTGTTCGGCGCGGTGGTCTGGCATATCCGGGGCAAGCGTGGCAGTGGCGAGGCCGAAGCCGGAGTGGCCACCGGGCTCAAGATTTTCGGCATCGCCACGATGGTGCAGATGGTGATAGGGTTCTGGCTGCTGCTGGCCCTGCCGCGTGAGATCATGCTCTCGTTCATGGGCGGCAGCATGCTCCACACCCTGGTCCTGTTTGCCGGGATAGTTGCGGCCCTGGGCCTGATAATGGCCGCCATGCTCAAGAAACTCTGGCTCACCGTGGGTGTGTTCGCCGTGGTGATGCTGGCGATGGTGCTTATGCGCACGTTCCTGCGCTACCTGTACCTGAAGCCCTATTTCCAGGTGGAAAGCCTGACTGTCACCCCGATGTACGGCGTGTTCGGCCTGTTCCTGGCCGTGCTGGTGGTGGGGCTGGTGATCGTGGGCGTGATGCTGCGCTGGGCCGTGGCCGCCTCGGCCAGGAAGGGGGCGCTGTGAACTATCCGGTCTGGGAAACGCTCTGGATCGGGGGACCGACCCTGATCGCGCTGATGGCGGTGATCCACGTATACGTGGCGCACCTGGCGGTGGGCGGCGGGCTGTTTGTCTGGCTCACCGACCTGAAAGGTTTCCGCGAGGGCGACGGCCAGGTGCACGCCTACCTCAAGAAATATATCGTGTTCTTCGTCCTTCTGACCAATGTGTTCGGCGCGGTGACCGGGGTGGGGATCTGGTTCATCATCGCACTGGTGAGCCCCGCGGCCACCACCACGCTGATCCACACCTTCGTTTTCGGCTGGGCCATCGAGTACGTGTTCTTTGTCGGAGAGATAGTCTCGGTGCTGATCTACTACTATTTCTTCGACCGCTTGAGCCGCAACCAGCGTCTCTGGCTGGCCGGGCTGTATTTCGCCTTCGCCTGGCTCAGCCTGTTCGTCATCAACGGCATCATCGATTTCATGCTCACCCCGGGCGGCTGGCTGGAAGCCCATGAGTTCTGGGCCGGGTTCTTCAACCCCACCTACTGGCCGTCGCTGTTCTTCCGCACGTTCATCGCCCTGATGTTCGCCGGCGTGTTCGGCTACGTGACCACCGTGCACCTGGAAAGCGACGAGCTGCGCCAGCGCCTGGTGCGCTACTGCACCAAGTGGCTGCTCTATCCGCTGATCGGCCTGGCGCCCGCTGGGCTGTGGTATTTCTGGTCGGTGCCGGACAATTTCCGCGCGGTCAATTTCGGGCTGAACCCCGACATGCGCGCCTGGCTGGGCGCGCTGTACGCCGCCACGGTGGCGGTGTTCATCCTGGGTGTGCTGATGAGCGCCAGCCGCAGCCGCGGCCTGCAGAAAGCCGCGCTGTTTATCCTGGTGCCGGTGGGCCTTCTCTGGATGGGCGGTTTCGAGTACGCCCGCGAGACCGCGCGCAAGCCCTATGTGATCGCCCACTACATGTACTCCAACTCCATCCTCGTGGCGGATGTGCCCAAGCTTGACAGCGAGGGTGTGCTCACGCACGCCAAGTGGACCACTGTCCACGCGGTCACGGCCGAGAACCGCCTGCAAGCCGGACACGAGATATTCAACCTCGAATGCCTGGCCTGCCACAGCGTGGGGGGCTTGCGCAACAACATCCTCAAGCGCACGGAGAATTTCAACTACGACGGCCTGGTGGCGCAACTGACCGGCCAGGGCAAGGTGCTGGCCTACATGCCGCCTTTCGTGGGCACGGCCGCAGAGCGCGAGGCCCTGGCCACCTATATACACTCAGAACTGCAGGGCCGTCCGCTGTCCGATACCAAGCCCTTGCCGGAAGTCGAGAGTGACCTGATCTGGAAAGAGAACCCGCAGATCCCGCCGTTCGACCCCAAGAACGATCAGTACGTGCTGCTGGTCTGGAACGACCTGGGCATGCACTGTATCTCGGACTGCGACGAGATGTTCAGTTTCCTGCCCCCGGCCAACACGCTGGAGGCCCAGCTTATCCGGCGCGACCCGAAGCCGGTGCTGGTCACGAGCGGGGTGCAGATCAAGTACGAGCTGGAACCGGGCAACCGGAAGCCCGAGGAGCAGCTCGCATTCTGGAAATACGTCAAGGAGAATTACGGGGCCGATCTGCAGCCGGGAGTCGGCTTGGCCGGCAAGAGCGCCAGCGGCACCATGGACCTGGAAGCCGACGCCGAAAAGTACGTGGCCAAGTGGATACCGATCTCGCCGTACCGGGACGACGGCAAGTTCAACGCCTACCCGCTGGTCCACGTGCAGGCGGTGGACAGCGCCACCGGACAGGTGCTGGCCAGCACCATGGCCGTGGCTCCGGTTTCCTCCGAGGCCGACTGCTGGCGTTGCCACGGCGGTGCGCCGCGCTGGGAAGGCGTGGCCGGAATCTCCACCGAGACCGCGGGCAATATCCTTCAGGCCCACGACCGGATCAATGGGACGACCCTGTACAAGGACGCCCTGGCCGGGCATCCCAAGCTTTGCCAGAGCTGTCACGCCGACCCGGCCCTGGGCGCCGAGGGCAAGCCCGGCGTGTTGAACCTCTCGGGGGCCATGCACGGCTGGCACGCCAACTACCTGCGCGGCATGGATGACCACTCCTGCGCCATGTGCCACCCCGTCGCTTTCGAGCGTCTGACCCGCTGCCTGCGAGGGGTGCACGGCGAGGCCTCGGTCAACATGCACTGCTCGCGCTGCCACGGGGCGATCGAGGACATGGCCCTGAGCCTTCTGACCAAGCAGACCGAGAAGCCCTCCACGGCCGGACTGATGGCGAACCTCGCACCGCGCGCGGTCGACAGCCTGGGCGCGGTCAAGCCGCGCACCCCGTGGCTCGAGAGCCCGGACTGTTTCGGCTGCCATGTCGATTTCCAGCCGCCCGAGCCGGGGGCCACGGCGTTCAACAAGTACAACGAGGAGCCGCAGTACCTCTACCGGATGTACCACGACAACGCCCAGATCAAGTGTATCGCCTGCCACGGCTCCACCCACGCGGTCTACCCGGCGCGTAACCCGGCCGGCGAGCTGCGGGACGTGATCCAGCCGCTGCAGTACCAGGGCAGCCCTTACACGATCGGGGCCAACAGTTCCTGCGCCCTCTGCCACACGCAGGAGATGACCGACCCGATCCACCATGCGAACATGCAGCGGCCTGTGCGAGTGAGCGTGGATTTCGGGCTGCCGCAGGCGGCGGAGGCTAAGCCCTGAACGCATCCGGGGTTGACAGATTGATGAATTGACACTGGTAATTTGCGGCGGTCGGAGTGTAACGGGGTCTCCTGAGCGGAGGCCCCGTTTTTTTGTTGCCGCGGGGCCTGGGTGCGTTTAGGGCAAGCCTGCCCCCTTTGGGGTAAAGGCGGGTTTGTTCTCGGGTAATCCGGTGGGGGCGCCGGGGCAAGGCCGGAGGGCTGGCCGGGTAAATCCTTGAATGACGGGCATCCGGCGGGCTCCTCGCAATCGGGTACGCTTGTTGCATCTTGACACGCCAGGACCGGAAGAAAAAAACAACGTTCCGGTTAACATTGACAGGCTGAAAGGTAAGTGCACACCCGGCGACCGGGTAGGAGGACTGGGCTTGAAGTAGCATAGTCGACGCTGTTCGTTGCCGCATCGTAACGGGGTTGACTCTGAACACCATGGGAAACAGGGGTTTCCCAAGCAGAAAAAAGGAGGCTGCAATGTCAGCCAAATGGGATGGGAAGATTGCTCTGATTCTGAGCGCGTTATCGCTGTTCGCCATGCAGGCCCTTTTCGCCGCTTCACCGACCCGGACTCTCGACCATGAGATCGAGGGCGCCCTGAGCCGCTACTACGAAGGTGTGCCGGTGCGGGTGGAGGTCAAGGCCCCGGGCGAGGTGGTCCTGAAAGGCGAGGTGAGCACCCTGGCCGATGAGTACGATATCTACGAGATCGCCAGCCGGGTCAAAGGGGTGAAGAAGGTCGCGGTGGAAATCAAGGTGCTCCCGCCCGAGCCCATGACCGATCAGCAGATCAAGAACCAGATTGTCGACGGCCTCAGGATAAACAGCCGCATCCTGGCGCCCGAGGACATCGCGGTCAACGTGAATGAAGGTATGGTCACCCTGGCCGGTAAGGTGCAGACTTTCAAGGAAATGGAAGCGGCCGAGAAGGTGACTGTGTACCAGGATGGGGTCAAGGGGATGGAAAACAACATCCAGGTGCTGGCCAAGACCTCCAAGCCCATGTCCGATCAGGATATCCAGGCCCTGGTGAACGCCACGATCGAGGACCATTTCCCCCTGGCCAAGGACAAGGTCAAGGCCAGTGTGACCGCTGGCCGGGTATCGTTGAGCGGCACGGTGGGCACGCTGTGGGAGAAGGATAACATCCCGCGTGAAGTCAAGCGGGTGATGGGTGTCACGGGCGTGACCAGTTCACTGGCCCTCTGACACTGACTAATCCGGCCGCCGCTTGCGGCTGCCGTTGTTCGGCCAGCCTCGTTGGGGTGCATGGGGGAGGAAGGGGCTGCGGGTGAGGCAGAGGATGTGATTGGCTGGCCGATATAGATGCCGGGCCGTGGGTGACCACGGCCCGGCGTTTCTTTTGCGCCTCAGTCCAGCCTGCGGAGAACGATCATGCAACTGGAATAATTGCCGTCAAGCTCCGGCTCGATCCCCGCAGCCATAAGAATTTCTCCGGATATTTCCTCGCTGTGCTCACCGTAATCCACCCGATATGTGGCCTGCGGGTCCAGGCCGTGCAGGGTAAGACGGGTGGAGCCGCGGCTGGAGGCGCCGGCCATTTTCGTGGTCTCCAGGGTCTGGAAAGCGAACACCACCGCCTCGGAGCTGTCGCGCGAGACGAACTCCACGGCCATGCGGTCCGCCTCGAACGGGTTCCGGAGACGGTACTGGTCGCCGAGTTGGATCGTGCGGCGCACCTGCTTGTAGCGGGCGACCATCTTTTTCGCCAGGGCCTTCTCCGCCTCGCCCCAGCGGCTCAGGTCGCTTCCCAGGCCCAGGTTGCCGGCCATTGCACAGTGAAAACGGAACTCGAGCGGTGTGGCTTTCCTATGCCATTCCTCGTCTGTCACCCAGTTGACCATGCTGCGGGCGGGGAAAGCGTAGCTGAACCCGTACTGGATGTGCAACCTGTCGCCGGGGTCAGTGTTGTCGCTGGTCCAGACCTGCTCGGCCACGGACAGTATCTGCGGGTTGACCCGCCCGCCGCCCGAACAGCAGCTCTCGAACACCACCTGCGGGTGACGGGCGCGCAGGCTGCTCCAGATCTCCAGCATGTTGCGCGCGTAGCGGATGAACAGCTCGCGCTGCTCTGCAGTGGGTGCCTCGGGCCAGCCGGCCTCGCTCACGTAGCGGTTCATGTCCCACTTGATGAATTTTATGTTATTCTCGCTCAGAAGCTTGTCCAGCCATTCCAGTGTAAATTTTTTCACGTCCTCGCGGGCCAGATTCAGCACCAGCTGGCTGCGTCCGGTGTGGGCCTTGCGGTGCGGAGTGTGCAGGGCCCAGTCGGGGTGGGCGCGATAGAGGTCGCTGTTGGGGTTCACCATCTCCGGCTCCACCCACAGCCCGAAATCCATCCCCAGGCCGTTCACCGCCTGGATCAGCGGCCCCAGCCCCTGGGGAAACTTGTCCGGGTCCACGTTCCAGTCGCCCAGGCCGGCCTTGTCGTCCTTGCGCCCGCGGAACCAGCCGTCATCCATCACGAACAGCTCCACCCCCAGCTCGGCGGCGGTTTTCGCCAAGGCGATCTGCTGGGCGCTGTTCACGCGGAACTCGGTGGCGTACCAGCTGTTGTAGAGCACTTTGGCCGGCTCGCGGGCGGCGTTGCCGGGCAGCACGTGGTCCACCAGGTAGCGGTGCAGGCTGCGGCTCGCCCCGGCCGGCCCCTCCGGGTTGAACCCGAAGATCAGCTTCGGGGTCTCGAACTTCGCTCCCGGGGCCAGGTTCCAGTGGGAGTTCCACCAGTTGATCCCGCCCGTTACCTGGGTCCGCTCGTTCGGATTGACCGCGCAGTCGATCCGCCAGTTGCCGGTCCAGGCCAGTTCGCCGAACCAGGTGTCGCCGTTGAACTCATCGCGCTCGCCCGCCGGGCGCAGCAGGAAAAACGGGGCGTGGGGCTGGCTCTTGAGCGCGTTGATCGAGATCGATTTCACCCCGGCGGTCAGAAGGCTCGTGCGGGGGTAGAACTCGCGGCCCCATTCGCCCGAAAGCTGGGTCAGCTCGTACTGGCCGGGGGGCAGGATCAGCGAGCCGGACTGGGCGTTCTCGACCAGGATGTTCTTTTTGCCGGTGTTCTCCAGGACCAGCCATTTCTCGTACATGTCCAGCTTCGGCAGCACGCGGATGTACTCGCTCACCTGGAGCGGGTAGTAAGTGTCCCGCAGGTCGAAACGGATGAAGGGGCAACCCTCCAGCTCGCCGCTGGCCGAGCCGCTGTAGACCAGCTCCAGCTCGCGCACGTTGTCCTCGAACACCACCTCCAGGGCCGGGGTCAGCGCCTGGTAGCCGCCGCGGCAGGGCACCTCGCGCACAGTGGTGCCGCCCTCCTCCGGGCGGATCCCCTCCGGGGTCTGGAACAGGCGCGCGCCCGAGACGGGGCCGAACCAGCCCGCGGCCAGCACGCTGTCCGCGCCCAGGATCACCTGGTAGCTGGAGTGCGCGGTGCTCAGGGTCCAGCGCGTGGGGTTGGAGTCGGTGCGGATCGCCGCCCCGTCGCACAGGACCGCGGCTGCCGGAACGAGCAGAAGAAGGAGCGATAGAGCGATCAGCGGCTGAAAGCGAACGGACAGGGCCTTGGGCATGGTAGAGTCCTTGTCGGCGGTGGCGGCAATGGCTTGGGTCGGGATGCAGGAAGTTTACTGCGAGCCTGGGCGGGGGTCAAGCCTGCCCGTGTAGCGTGGGGAAACGGAAAGGGGCGGCCCTTTCAGGCAGCCGCCCCTTCCGCGCATTGTTTGCCGATGGTCTGTGCAGTCTCAATCTTTGGACGTGGCCCGTCGCGCCTGCTTGCGGTCGCTCCAGAGCATGGACAGGCCCAGGCCCAGCACCACCGCGCCGCCGCTCAGGACCTTGAGCCGCTCGGGCCAGGGCTGGGGGATAAGGACCATGGCGCAGATCGCCAGCCCGGTGGCAGTGGCCAGCTTGCCGATGAAGCCCAGCATCGAGAGCTTGTCGATCTCGGCCGCGGCCAGTTCGGTGCTCTCCTGGACCGGGGTGTCAAGCAGGCGGAAAAAGTCGCGGATCTCTTTTTTCTTGGCCTCGCTGTCCGGGATCAGGACCGCCGCGGCGAAGAATGTGATATAGGCCAGCACAAAGCTGGTGAACATCATCTGTGAGTAATCCATGTTGAAAAAGATCGTGACCACGAGGTTGTAGATGAAAGTCACGCTGAAAGCCACCAGCGCGGCCATGCTGCCACGTTTCGGGAAGAACAGGCCCAGGAGCAGCGGCACCACTATCGGCGTGGTGAATATCCGGTCCATCAGGATCATCCACGAGAACGCTCCGCCCCGGGCGCTCATGGCCAGGGCAAGCAGGATCGAGATGATCCCGATGATGAGAGTGGAAAGACGGCCCACCTTGAGCAGGTGCTCGGGACTGGCATTTTTCCGGAGGGTCTTGCGGTAGATGTCGTTGGTGAAGAAGCCGGAGACGAAATTGAGAGTCGAGTCGATGGAGCTCATGCTGGCGGCGAAAATGGCGGCGAACATGATCCCGACCAGCCCGTGGGGCAGCACGGCCAGGCAGGCGCTCACATAGGCCCCCTCGGCCGGTGCTTTCAGCGTGGTCCAGACTTTCGCCAGGTCGGGATACAGATGGCGTACGGCCAGCGGCGGGATAGACCAGACCGAGATGCCGAACACGAACAGGATCGTGCACAGAAGGGCCACCTTGCGCGCCTCCCGCTCGTTGGGTACGCTCCAGTAGCGCTGCACGATCGGGTTGGTGTTGTAGCTGTGGATGTTGCTAATGAGCCACATCAGCACGAAGAACACGGTGATCGGCTCGCCCAGGATGCTTTTCTCGGCCGGCATGGAGTAGGCCGGCGGCGTGCTGAACACCAAGCTCACCGAGCCCAGCTTTATCAGGATCAGCGGCACGATCAGCACGGCCAGGGGAATGATGATCAGAAACGAGAGCACATCCGCGCTGGTCACGGCCAGCAGGCCCCCGAAATAGCAGTAGAACAGGATAACCACGCCCGACATCACGATCGTGAGCTGGATTGCGCTCAGGTTGTAATCCCAGGGCAGGCCGAGCCGCATCAGATTGATTTCGTTGATTCCGAGCGCGGCGGTGATGAAAATGCTGGTGGCCAGCAGCACGGTGCTGCAATAGAACAGGTTCATCGGCAGGTAGGTCCACGACATGGCCTGCTGCGCCGAAAGGTTGAAACGGGTGGAGACGTACTCGAACATCGAGGTCACCCGGCTGCGCCGCCAGCGCTTGGCGAAAATCAGCCAGCCGAAGAAAGTGCCTAACAGCCCCGTGCAGAGGGCCATTACTCCAATCGGTCCGCGCTCATACACCACCCCGGCCCCGCCGGTGAACATCCAGGCGCTGAACCCGGCCATGAACGCGCTGATCCCGCCCACCCACCAGGGCAGCTTGCTCCCGCCCTTGAAAAAGTCCTCGATGTTCTTGTTGTACTTGGAGAAAAACCGCCCGATCCAGACCAGGGTCAGCATGTAAGCCACGATAACCAGGTAGTCGATTGTCGCCGCGCTCTTGAGGCCGATACTTTCCATTGGCTATCCTCGTCCGGGATATGTGATCCGTTGTCCCGACAAAACCTGTCCCGCTGACAGAGACGCCTGCGCGGCCGGGTTTCTCAGAACTGTGATTGGGTTTTACGAAAATGAGAAGCGGACAAGATAATTCTTGTGAGTCAAAACACTATGATTTAAAGATATATCTCTCACCATGTTTCTGGCATCCTTTTTGTTTGCAATAATCAGACCCCGCACTTGCCCGGGCCCGCCGCAGATGTCCGGCCGGGAGCGCGCCGGGTAAATCACGCAGCAGCTTCATAACCGACCCGGAGTCACACGAATGTTCAATGCTGCCCTGAGCCGTGTCGCCGCCGCTGTCCTGACGGTCTTATTTGTGGTTGTCAACGTTTCCTGCTCCGGGGCCCCGGGCCGGACCGTGCTGGAGGACGGCGTGATCAGGGTGGAGGTCACCGGCGCGGGCGGCCTGGTAATAAGCCGCAAGGCGCAGGACCGCTGGGAAAGTGTGACCAGCGGGTCCGAGGCCGCGTTCCGCCTGAAAGACATCTCCGGCGGCTGGACCGATTTCCGGGTCAGCGGCGCGGCGCCCTTGAGCGGGCTTCCGGCCGGCCAGAGCGGGCTGAAACTCAGCCTGACCGCCCCGGATTCGAAAGAGTTCGCCGGCGTGAGCCTGGAGGCGAGCCTATGCATGAACCAGGCCAGCCCTGGCGTTGTTCTCGCGCGGACCGATATCCTGGGCCTGAGTGGCGCGGCCGCGGCTGCTTGCTCCGGCTCAGCTTTCTACCGTCTCCAGGCCCGCGCCGATCTGGGCGGCCGCCCGGCGGCCGCACCCTGGGACTACTACCTGTTCCAGGGCATGGGCTACAAGTGGGGCCAGTGGTACACAATGATCCACCTGAGCCAGGGATACAACGCGCCAAACAACACGGTGCGCAACATCCAGGGACAGACCGGCGGCGGAGGGCTGCCGGTGCTCTACCTCTGGACCCGCGCGGCTGGCCTGTTGCTGGCCCACGTGGACACGGTGCACCGGGTCTGCGCTTTCCCGGTCGCGGTGCGCCCGGACAGCACGGTGGAGCTGGCCCTGACCCGCGAGGCCGAATTCAGCCGCCCGGACAGCGCGGGACGGGTGATCGGCCTGCCGGTGATGCTGGGCGTATTCCAGGGGGACTATTTCAACGCCCTGCGCGCCTGGGCCAACGAGCTGCACGCCCGGGGGATGCAGTTCGCCCGCGCTCCGAAAGGCGCTTATGAGCCCATCTGGTGCGGATGGGGTTTTTACGACAAATTCGTGCCGAACGATATACTTAAATCCTTGCCTGCGGTCAAAAAACTGGGCATCCCGGTGGTGGTGGTGGATGACGGCTGGTATGTCAGTTTCGGCCGCTGGCCGCTCCGGCCCGAGAAATTCCCGCACGGCGAATCCGACATGCGCGCCCTGGTGGACAGTATCCACGCCGGCGGGTTCAAGGCCAAGCTCTGGTGGGTGCCTGGAAGCGTGCACGAGCGCGACCCCCTGTACAAAGAGCACCCAGAATGGCTGCTGCTGGACAAGGACGGCAAGACCATGCCGGGCGGTTGGCACAGCGTCTACCTCTGCCCGGCCTATGCCCCGGTGGTCGAGCAGCAGCTCGGTCTGGTGCGGCGTTTCATGATAGACTGGAATTACGACGCGTTCAAGATGGACGGCGACCATCTGGATGTGGCCCCGCCCTGCTACAACCCGGCCCACCATCATGCCCGGCCCGAGGAGTCCTGCGAGGCCCAGGCCCGCCTGTTCGCCGCGATCCAGGCCCTGGCCGATTCGATCAAGCCCGGCTGCGTGCTGGAGGTCTGCGAGTGCGGCACTCCACCCCAGCCCTACAAGTTCCCTTATTACAACCAGCAGGTCACCTCCGACCCCACCTCCAGCGACCAGACGCGCGCCCGGATCAAGATGTTCCGCGCCCTGTTCGGCAGCGCGGGCGCGCCCTACGGCGATCACGTGGAGCTTTCGACCGGCCCGGACAAGGGCCCCGAGTGGCGAGACCAGCACGGACCTGGCAAGGATTTCGCCAGCACCCTGGCCCTGGGCGGGATCATCGGCACCAAGTTCACCGAGCTGGGCCCGGATGACGTGGTCCGCACCTGGGACAACAACAAGGGCATCCTCAGCCTGTGGCAAAAGTGGTTCGCCCTGAACGCGAAGCTGCACCTGTACGAGGGCGAGTACGAGAACCTCTACGATATCGCCTGGGACAGTCCCGAGACCCACGTGGTGGCTCGGGGCGACACCCTCTACTATGCCGTGTTCGCCGAGGGGTTCGACGGCGCGCTGCCGCTGCGCGGGCTGCAGCCGGGGCGCGCCTACAATTTGACCGACTACGAGAACGGGGACACCCCCCTGGGTGAGGTCACGGGCGGGCCGCAGGCCGTACTGAACGCTCAGGTGAAAGAACACCTGCTCATCCGGGCCGCCCCCCGCTGAGTGAAACGCTTATCCTTCAGGAAAGGAATACGGTATGAACACTGACTTGTCCGGTTCCATGGCAACCGCGGGTCGCAAATATCTGAGCGGGGTCGTGCTCGGCGTGGCCGCGCTGCTCGCAACTTGGGCCCCCACGGGCCTGCGCGCCCAGGCGGGCGGCTTGGACGGCCCCGAGACCCCTCGCATCCTGTCCGTGCGGATGCTGCCCACGCAGCCCCAGGCGGCCGCCGCCAGCACGATCTGGTACGATGATTTCAGCAGCGACAGGACCGAATACACCGAGAGACAGAACGATCTCGACACGCGGGTCGGGTTCGGGGGCCAGGGCGGCTCGCTGCCCTGTGTCTACGACAAGGGCTCCCAG
>JAJFUG010000006.1 GCA_021372515.1 bacterium | reverse complement strand
CCTGACCGTGTGGCCCTCCATGTCCAGCACCACGGCCGCTCCCACCAGGGCAAAATCGCGGCTCTCGCGCTCCTTGAACTTGAGATAGTGGCTTTTCTGCCCGGCCGCTGGCGCGGGGACTGTCACGCCGGTGAGCACCTCACCCTTTTGCAGCACGGTTTCCACCGTGGGGTCGGTCTCGGGCAGGACAAAGAAATCATCCAGCTTGACCTCGCGCGTGCCCTTGGCCGAGGCGATTGTCACGCTCGCGCCCAGGGCCATCAGCATCGGGGCCACATCCGAGGGGTGGACGATGAAACAGGGCCCGCCGTTCAGGATGCAGTGGTACTTGTTGCGGCCAGAAACCGCGAAACAGACCCCTCCCCCCTTGCGCACGCAGTTGTACTCGGGTCCCCGGTAGTACCAGCAGCGCGGGCGCTGGCAGAGGTTGCCGCCCAGGGTGCCCATGTTGCGAAGCTGCGGGCTCCCCACCGACCCGGCCGCCTCGGCCAGCCCGGTGTACTTGGCCTTGATTGTGGCGTTCGCGGCTATATCGCTCAGGCGGGCCAGCGCACCCAGCCTGAGTCCGGACGACCCGGGGGAGATACTGTCCAGCCCTTGGACCGACTTGAGGTTGACCAGACGCTCGGGTGCGGCGTTGCGGGTCTTCATATCACCCAGGATATCGGTGCCGCCGGCCAGGACACGGCTGTCCCCGGGCTTGGAGAGCACGGCCACGGCATCCTTGAGGTCTTGGGCGTTGTAGTATTTAAAGGCTTTCATGGTCATGCGCCTCCGTTCTTTTTCAGCGCCTCGAGCACTGCGGCCGGAGTGATGGGCATCTTTGTGACCCAGACCCCGGTGGCGTTGTGGATCGCCGTGACCAGCGCCCCGCTGGTGGGGATATGCGCGGGCTCACCCAGGCCGATCACTCCGCGCTCGGGCATCGGGTCGATCACCGCCTCGATCTCAGGCATCTCCATCGGACCGAGCAGCTTGTAGTTCTCGAAATTCGGGTTGACCATGGTGCCGGTGTTTGGGTCGAGGCTGCGGTCCTCCAGCATGGCCCAGCTCAGGCCCATGATCACGCCGCCGTTGAGCTGGCTGCGCGAGGTGAGCGTGTTGACCGGCAGGCCGAAATCCTGCACCGCCACCACCTTGATCGGTTTCACCCTCCCGGTCTCGACATCCACCTCCACCTCGACAAACTGGCAGCCGGCCACGCCGGAGGAGCTGAACCCCTCCACCCAGCCGTCCTGCACGCTCAGGGTGCGTCCCTGAAGCAGCGCGCAGGCGTCTTTCCATTTCATCGACTTCGCACGGTCGGCAGTGGAGAATATCACTCCATCCTCACAGACCAGGTCGCCGGCGCTCACTCCCAGCGCGGGGGCCACCTTGGCCAGAAGCTCGGCCAGGGCCTTGCCGGCCACGTTGTTGATCACCGGGGTGACCGAGCCGATCGTGATCGAGCCGCCCGAGCCGGGCGCGAACGGCAGCGAGGTGCGGCCTATTTTCGGAGTGACCAGGCTCATCGGGATACCCAGCACATCCGCGGTGACCTGGTGCACGCAGGTGCGGATGCCGGTGCCCAGGTCCTGAGTGCCGATCGAGGTGACCACCCGCCCGTCCGGGAAAATCTCGACAATGGCCTTGGCGTCCTTCTCACCGCCACCGCCCCAGGTTCCACTGGAGACCCCGACCCCGCGCTTGAGCGGACCCTTGTCCGAGCCGGGCGTTTTTCTGCGTTTCGCCGTCCAGCCTATCTTCTCGGCGCCCAGCCTGTACTGATGATGGCGGCTCTCGTTCGGGTCGTTCAGTATGCGGAACTCTATCGCATCCATGCCGGCTTTTTCGGCCAGCATGTCCATTATGACCTCCATGGCGAAATTGGCCTGCGGATGTCCGGGGGCGCGCATCGCGCGGGCCGGGCCGGCGTTGATCCGCACATCCTCGTGCTTCTTGTACACGGCGCCGTCCGGCACCTTGTAGATATAGGGCGAGGGGAAACTCGCATCCTCCGAGATTCCGCCCGTGCCATAGGATTCCTGCCAGAACGCGGTGATCTTGCCGGTCTTGTCGCAGGCCAGCTTGAGATGCTGGTGCGAGGAGGGACGGTTACCCACGGCCAGGAATTCCTCGTGACGGCTGAGCATAAGCTTGACCGGCTTGCCGGTGATTTTGGCCAGACGGGCCGCCACGACGCCCTCCACACCCACCGGGAACTTGCTGCCGAACCCGCCACCCATGTACTCGCAGATCACCTCCACGTTCTCGACCGGGATCTCGAAATACTGGGCCAGGTCGGAGCGCGCCCCGTGCACGCCCTGGGTGCTGACCCAGGCGGTCAGCTTGTCGCCCTCCCATTTGGCGGTGCAGCTATGGGTTTCCAGGCAGGCATGGGTCTGCACCTGGGTGCTGAGAGTGTTTTCCACCGCAAAGGCCGACTCTTCAATGATTTTCTCGACCTCGGCCTTGTTACCGTCACCCCAGCCGGAGACATTGCCGTTCTGATCCAGGCGCGGGGCATCCTCTTTCATCGCGGCTTCCTCGCTCACCACGAACGGCAGGTCGCGGAACTTGATCTCCACCAGCGCGGCGGCGTCCTCGGCGATATCCATGCTCTCGGCAGCCAGGGCCAGGATTTCCTCGCCCACGTAGCGCACGGTGTACTTGTTCAGATTTAGCACCGTGGCCACGCCCGGCAGTTTGGCGGCTTTGGTGAAATCGATATGCTCGATGTAGGCGTGCGGCCGCGGGCTGCGCACGATCAGGCCGTAGAGCATGCCCGGCAGCACGATGTCCTGGGAGTACCTGGCCGAGCCGTTCACTTTCTCCGGCCCGTCCGTGCGCGGGATGTCATGTCCCACGTACTTCATCTTATCCATCGCTTTCCATCCGGCCATCCTCACCTGCCTCCTTTCTTCCCGCCGGCCAGGTCCAGGGCGGCGTTAAAGATGTGAGGATAGGCGCCGCAGCGGCAGAGGTTGCCCGCCAGCCCGTGCTTGATCTCATCCAGGCTCGGGTTGGGGTTCTTGTCCAGCAGGTCCTTGAGCGACATCTCGAACCCCGGGGTGCAGAACCCGCACTGGTAGGCATCGTGCTCGATGAACTTTTCCTGCACCGGGTGCAGCTTACCGTCCTTGGCCAGGCCCTCGATGGTCTCGATTTTGGCCCCATCCGCCTCGATGGCCAGAAGCATGCAGGAATAGACAGTACGACCGTTCATGATCACCGTGCAGGCGCCGCACTCGCCCATCCGGCAGACACTCTTGGTGCCGGTGAGCTGGAACTTTTCGCGCAGAAGGTCGAGCAGGGTGAGGCGCGTTTCCACCTCGGCCGTGTATTTCTTGCCGTTCACGGTCAGGCTGACCACCGCGGACTCGATATCCTGGCCCCGGGACGCCGCCTTGGGTGCGGCCCCGCTGGCCTGCTGGCCCAGAAGGCCATCCGCCAGGGCCGTGCTGCCCACCAGTCCGGTGCCCATGCCCTTGAGGAAACCGCGCCTGGACAGGCCGGCAGCGGGAGGAGATTTTCTGCCGTTATCGCTCATCAATTCACTCCTTGACGGAAGTACAACGATTGCCAGGGACCGGCGACTGAGCCGCCGGTCCCTGGTTCGAGGGAGAACGCGCAAGAGTGTCCGGATTGCGACCGGTTAAGTTTCAAGAGGGTCGAACGATGTCTGAGTGAACGAAAAACACATCGGGATAAAGGTGACAGTGTCAACTGTCAGGAAAGAAAGTGTCCACGCCGAGGGTTGTTCCAAGCCGGACTTCGGACCGGATTGCGCCGGTGAGCGGCAAGTGTGAAAGACGGTTCCTGAGTTGAATCTACCGGTTTGATAAACGGCTGTCAACCGCCCGAAGTTACCCCGATAACCTGATTCCCTGACCGAAAAAAGTTGACCCCGGCCCTGCGCGGGCTAATATTTCCTCGGCAGACATAGCTCTTGCGGCCGGCCATCGACCGGCAAGGCTCATCTTTGTTCTTGAGTTATTCTCAAGCCTGAAATAGTTTCTGAACGATATAGCTTTTGTCGAGTCCCGGCCGGTGTCATCCCGCAGACCCGGTTTAACTACTCAACCCGAGGAGCGGAGAATGGAAAAAATCGACCGTCGTAATTTCATCCGGAAAACCGGAGCCGCCGCTGCCGCCGGCCTGGTCGCCGCCACAGGTCCCTGGGTCCGCACCGGACAGGCCGCCAAGAACACTCCCAGCGACACGGTCAACGTGGCGGTGATCGGTATCCGCAGCCGCGGCACCCAGCACGCGGTCAGTTTCGCCAAGGTGCCGAACACCCGGGTGGTGGCCTTGTGCGACATAGATGAGCGCCTGTTCCCCCAGTCCCTGGAGGAGCTGGACAAGGCCGGCGGGGGCAAGGCCCGCACCGAGACCGACATCCGCCGTCTGCTCGAGGACAAGAGCATCGACGCCGTCTCGATCGCCACCTGTAACCACTGGCACGCCCTGGCCTCGATCTGGGCCTGCCAGGCGGGCAAGGATGTCTACGTGGAAAAGCCGGTCTCCCACAACATCTGGGAGGGGCGCAAGATCGTGGAGGCGGCCCGCAAGTACGACCGTATCGTGCAGGTGGGCAGCCAGAACCGATCGAGCCAGACTGTACAGCAGTGCATGGATTTCATCCACAGCGGCAAGCTGGGTGATATCTACATGATCAAATGCGTGA
>JAJFUG010000005.1 GCA_021372515.1 bacterium | reverse complement strand
ATAACCTGACCGAATACTGTATTCCTTGTCATCGGGCTAACCTCCTGTTTTCTTATTCAGATTTGCGGTTGGCGCTTCAAATCTAATAAGAAATAGGGTTAGCCCGCTTTTTTTCTACCTTAACCGGACACTACTGGGCCGAAACCAAAGCAGAAATGAGACGGTCAGCTTCAAACTGCAAGCTCCTAACCGGACAAAGCTGGTCTTGCCCGAAAGGACCAAAGGGAGCTGGGGCCGGAATACCGGTGGGGGACAAAAATGTGGGGCGCGGCACGCCGTGCCCCCATTGTTAAGACGATTTACAACTGCCTACTCTCAATACATATACATCATTTGCCCCTCACCCAGGTCGTTCTGCAGACAGAGGCTGAACCCGGTCCATTTCCAGTTGAAATTGGTCGTGTTGGCCAGCACCACCCGCACCCGGTTCTCTCCGGCGTTCAGCTTGCCACTGAGCGTGAACTGACGGTAGGGATCGGGCTCCTGGCGGCCGGGGTTCTCACCCAGAAGCTTGCCGTTCAGGTAGACCTGTATGCGGTCATCGCAGCCGACCAGGAACATAGTCTCCGCGGCGCGGGCGGCCCAGATACGGGTTTCGGCGAAATAGCAGCAGTCGAACTCCAGGTCGCCGGGCGAGGGCGGGATGGTGTTGGCGTACTGACGGTAGGCGTGGCAGAGCTCCACGAACCCGTTCTGGGCTCTCTGGCTCCAGAGCTTACGCGCAAAGGTCTTGTCGGTCTTGCGGATGTAGACCGAGTCCGGCAGGGCCTTGCCCGGAGCCAGACTGCCGAACTGCTCCAGACGGAACGGCCCGCTCACCGTGTAGGTCAAATCCTTCGTTTCCTTCGAGGTCAGCTCTTTCTGGTACCAGAACGCCACCGCCTTGGGCATCACCCCCTTGAACACGCCCCAGTCGAAAGTGAACGAGTCCTCGAACGGGATGGGCAGCTCGATGTGCTGACGGGTCCGGGCGCTGTGGGTGGGGCAGTGGACATAGGGGGCGCTTACCCCGGTCCGCATGTAGGCGTGGTGGAAATAGTCCTCGCCGCAGATGCCGTGGAGCTGCCCGGCCGTGGGCGTGCCGGCGTCGAAGAAAATGTTGTCCCCGCCGCCGTGGTCATGGCTCGTGTCGAACAGGTTCACCCCCACGAAATGCCCCTTGCCCCGCGCGCTCAGCACCTCGACATCCTCGTAGCCGTCACCCACCGCGGTGTTGGCCTGGGCGTGGAAATAGTACATCCTGTCGAGGCCCGCCGGGTCGGGCTCGTACTCCACTGTCACCGTGGCCGCGACCCCCTCGTGGAAGCTCTGCTCCTCCATGATCACCTGGAGCTGGAGCAGGGCCTGCCTGCGCACCGGCATCGGGAAATAGAGCGAGGCCGTGGTGCCGCTCAGCTCCAGCGGCGCGGTCTTGAAATCGGAGACCAGATACTTGAGCGGGGCATCCACCTGGAAATCCACGTGGTCCATGCGCCGGTTGGGGTCGCCGTAGCCGCCGGGCGCATCAAATGCGATGCGCAGCAGGAGCTGGTTCAGGTAGTTGCTGTTGATATGGATGGCGCGGATGACCGCCGGGCCGTCGATCAGGATATCGGCGGGCCAGGCGGAGGCCCGCACCTCGCGGGCCACGGTCTTCATAGTTCTTTTCTGGACTGCCGTCGGGGCTTCGGTCTCTCCGGCTGGGACAATCCGTATGCCGTCGCTGCCGTTCACCTGTTTCCAGGCAATGGGCGCGCTGACCGGGCATTTCTTATAGTCCACCTGCCAGTAGGGGCCGTCCAGCAGGTCCTGCTCGTACTGGGCGTCGATACGCAGGCTCTTGCTGAACGGGATGGGCAGGTAGAGGCTCACGCTCTTGCCGTCCAGGAACCCGCCCCAGGGCGCCG
Organism: bacterium; assembly: GCA_021372515.1. Lineage (NCBI taxonomy): Bacteria > bacterium. Next base: position 51,982 of record JAJFUG010000005.1, on the reverse strand, counting down.
CGGGGCTGCTGAGGCCCTGGGCCGCGGCGGCCAGCTCGCGCGACGGTCCGGCCAGCACCGGCTCGGCGGAGCCATCCACGTAGATGAACAGTTTCACCAGATCGGAGTCGTGCATCTGGGTGGTCCAGAGACGGGTGAGCACGCCGGGTCCGCTCAGCTCGACCACGGTTTTCTGGCCGCCCAGCGTGGGGTTGCCGTAGGCCGTGTACTTGCCGGCCCGGTAATCCCGCGGGAAAGCCAGGTCATCCACGTACAGTCTGCGGGCCAGCTCGAAACTGTGCTCCGGGGCCACCGGGTTCTGGGCCAGGGCCGCCCCGGACAGGACCGCCAGGAGGGACAAACCGATCAGAAAGGCCAGCCTGAGATGGATGGATTTGATTGTTTCCACGGCTTGCGCTCCTTGGGAAAGTGGGTCCGGAACAAGCAGGGGATGTCATAGCTTATGACTTTATGCCGTGAACAGCGCAGGGGAGGCCTCAGGGCAGGGGCATGGCGCCCACGCGCTGGCAGAGTTCATCGTACTGCGCCCCGGGCAGGCCGACCTCGCGGTAGATCGCCTCCAGCGCGGGCCCGTCCAGACGCTCGAAATCGCTCCGCCGGGGAAGGATCACCAGCCCGGCCATGTCGCAGGAGCCGGGGCTGACCATCCGTCGCGCCTCGCCCTCCAGATAGTAGCAGTCCGGACGGTGCTTGCCGCGCGGGTGCACGGCCACGGCCGGGGCCATCCCGGGCCGCGGGACAAGGGCCAGGTTCAGCTCCGGCTCGCTCCGACCGGTCAGGCCTCTCAACTCATCGGCCAGGGCCTCGAACAACTCCAGCGTCCGCTCCCGGCTCCGGCTCAGGAGATAGAGCCGCTGGGGCAGGCCGGGGCGGACAAAGACACCCTCGCGCTCGCTACCCAGGCCCAGGACCTCGTTCTCGAACGGCATCGCTCCCACCGGAGCGACCTGAAAATGGAAATGGTCCGGGGCGCTGGCTCCGCTGCCCGGTCCGTTGTAAAGCGTGCTGAACCCGCTGGCCGCGCTGAAATCGAGCATGGGGCCCAAGGTGCCGGTCACGCTCTGCGGACGGTGCTCGGTCGAGAGCACCACCAGGTGGCTCGGGAAAATGGGGAACGGGTTCACCACCGCCACCAGTCCCGGCCCGAACTGGAACCCGAGCTGGCCCGCGGGCATGTTGGCCGCGCAGAGGAAACAGGGCCGCGCCTTGATCGCCTCCGCCGAGACCGGGGCGCTCACACTGGCCGCCCGGGCCGGGTTGAACTGCAGCCGCACCGGACAGCCTGTCACCGGCACCTCGCGCACCTGCACTTTCTCGAAGCTTTCGAGAGCTTCCTTCAGCTCGGCCCAGAACCTTACCTGATGCGCGTAGAGAGCCTGGATGGCCGGCAGAAGCCCTTTTTCCGGGCCTTGCTTGTCCAGGATTGCCAGCGCTTCCGGGAACAGGCGCTCCGGCCAGTCCGGCCCCTCGCCCGGTTTGTTGTCCCATGCCATGTGCTATTACCTCGAGCGCGTTTGCGCGGAAATTACGATGGTTAGTTAAAAGAATAGCATGCCCATGTACAAGAACCTTGCAACCGGGGCCCAGACATTACACACCCCGCCCGCTTCGCGGGCACCCCTCTCAAGAGGGGAGAAAAGCCACCCTTGCCCATGATTTGGCTATGCGGCCAAAGTACGGCGCATTCAGTCCCCTCTAATAAGAGGGGTGGCGGCGCAAGCCGACGGGGTGTGTATGGAATGGTCACGTGTGCCGTGACCATATCACCCGCTCTATTTTTTTCCGCTGATAGCGGCGTCCAACATCCCGCCCAGGCTGTCGTGCGCCCGGTCCCAGGCCTCGGGGTCGTAGCTCCAGACATCCAGGTTGCCGATGGATTTCTTGCCGAACGGTTCCTTGACAATCGCGTTCACCACGCTGTCCGCGCGCGCGTGGCTGCCGTCGGTTTCGGACAGAAGGCGCAGCAACTCGTACTCCTCGACCCCGTCGCGCATGGCCTTGAGCCGCAGCGTGGCGCAGGGGATGTCCACGTTCGGCACGATCCCCGGTGCGTACACTCCCAGGGCGTTGCCGTTGTAGCGCCGGTAGCTGAGCGGCCCGGCGCCGTGGTCGCGGAAATAGTCCTTCCATGTTTCGCTGTTGTACCAGCCATAGTCCCAGCCGCTGCCGATGCCCCAGGAACACCAGGTGAGGGTGCCGTATTTCCAGCAGGCCCAGCTTATGGCCCGCTCGCTGACCAGGGGCAGGTCCATGAACGTGCTGCTGCCGCACCAGCCGTTCTCCTCCCGCTCGTACAGCATGGGGCCGTACAGCCAGTCGGTCACCCCCAGGGCGCGGTACTGCTTGATGGTCTCGATGTCGTAGCCGATGGTGTGGCAGCACCAGTAGTCGATGGCGTCGTGGATCACCTCCATCGCCTCTTTCGGATAGCTGCCGTCCACCCGGTACTTAGCCTCCGGGAAATACTCGTGGAACATTTTCCCGTAGTAGTCCATGCGGTCCCAGGCCTCGGGGAAATAGCTCTCATCCAGGCCGTTCAGGTAGACTATCAGCCGGATTTTCTTGGGGTCCACCAGGCCCAGGATGTGCTCGCGCACCTGGCGGATCGCCTCGATGTAGATTTTGCGGTTCTCGGGCTTGCGCTCCACATCCGGCTTGCCGATATCCGGCCAGCCGCGGGTGTCGTACTTGCCGTAGACATCGAACGGCAGCATGAACTGCTCGATGGGTTCGCCCTGGCCGGGGCCGCTGTAGCCGTACTTTTCGCTGAAAGCCTCGCCGCTGAAATACTTTTGCAACCGCTGGTCGAACGGGGCCCAGTCGATTTTTACCTCACCGCCCGAGCCGACCTCGATCTTGGGCACATAGGTCGGGTCGGCCGGGACCACGCGGTGGCGCTTGAAAAGCTGGTAGACCTGGAGTTCCTGGCGCGGGTCCATGCTGCGCAGGAAACCCTCGTGCTGAAGGTTGCCGGCCAGACGGTTCTCGCGGGGGATGGCGAAATCCCAGACTGTCAGCTCCACCGGGATCACTTTCTCCACACCCTCCACCTTTACGCTTATCCGGCTGGTGTAGACTCCGGGGGCCGCGCCCACCCGCTCGAACGGCACGAACTGGTCGACCCAGACGACCAGATATTTCTGGTTGTCCACCCGGTTACGGAAATCTGGCAGTTCCAGGGGCCAGCTCAGGCGGCTCATCCCGGCGATGTCCATCTGCACGCAGCCGAGCGGCACCAGGGCGTCCGGGTACCAGCCGGCCCCGAGGCTCGCGCGCTCGTACCCGGTGGAGACCTCTTTCACCTCGACCGCCCATTCCAGGAACAGCTCCGGCTCGGCGGCCAGGCTGAACTCCTGGCAGCGGAACGGTTCCATCCTGACAATTATATCCTTGAGTGCGCTCTCGCTCTTGCGCTCCAGGACCACCTGGAAAGAGACATATTCGCCGCGGGCCGCCGCCAGGAACACCTTGGCGCCGTCGTAGACCCAGTTTTTCTGGAGCACCCCATCAAGGGATTTCATCTTATAGGTCTCGGGACGGCTGTCCAGCAAGCGTCCGCTGGAGAGGTCCAGCCGCACCGAGGCGGGCAGGACGGTGACCGACCAGTCCTCGCCGCTCTGGGCGGCCGCGGTTGAGAGCAATGCGTTCAGGGCCAGCAGGAACGACAGCAGTGTGGCTTGGCGAATCATGGTTTCTCCGCGGGAGGGTTTGGAAATGTCACCGATCAGGGTCTATAAAGTACACGCCGCCCGCCGCCGGGGGCAAGAGTTTCGGGTAGCGGACCAAGAAAAACCTGTTGACACGCTGTGGCTCAGTTGCGACATTTCATTTTCAATCCCCGGTTTCCCCTTTCATAAAGCCGGGATGGGAGCGCCGGTCAAAGCGGAGCGGACAATGAGCCTCAGACTCAGGGTGATCTTTCTGTCGGTAATCCTTTCAACCGGATTGGGCCCGCGGCGGGCCGCGGCCCTGACCTCGCCGGACGACTACCTGGGCTACCACCTGGGCGCGGACCGCAAGCTGGCCGGGCTGGAGGAGATCGACGGCTACCTGACCAAGCTGGACCAGGAGTCGGAACGGATATTCTACTGTCAGGTGGGCACGAGCACCCAGGGCCGGCCGCTCAATATGGCCGTGATCTCGACCGAACAGAACATGGCCCGGCTGAACGCCCACCGCACCGCCGTTCGCCGTCTGGCCGACCCGCGCACACTCTCCGGGGCCGCGGTCGACTCGCTGGTGGCCGAGGGCAAGGTGTTTGTCCTGTTCCTCTGCAACCAGCACAGCAACGAGATCGCCAGCTCCAACACCGCCCTGGAGCTGGCCTGGAGCCTGGCCGCGGGCACCGACCCGGTGATCGAGCGCGCCCTGCAGGATGTGGTCGTGATGATCGTGCCCACGGCCAACCCGGACGGCCAGCAGATGATAGTGGACTACTACGACCGCTTCGTGGGCACGCCCTACGAGGGTGGCGACCTGCCCTGGCTCTACCATCAGTACTCCGGCCACGACAACAACCGCGACTGGTTTTTCCTCAACCTGGCCGAGACCCGCGCCCTGGTCGAGGTGATGTACGGCTCCTGGCATCCCCAGGTGCTGCTGGATGTCCACCAGATGGGCTCCAGCAGCGTGCGGATGTTTGTCCCGCCGTTCTACGACCCGCCCAACCCGAACAACCCGCGTCTCGTCTGGGAGCAGATCGAGGTGCTTGGCTCCTACATGAAATACTGCCTGGCCGCCTCCGGCAAGAGCGGGGTGATCAACAACGCCATGTTTTCGGGCTGGTATCAGGGCAGCGTGCGGCCCAACGCCACCCAGCACAATATCACGGCTCTCTTGACCGAGACCGCCTCGGCGCGGATCGCCACCCCGCTGTACGTGGAGCGCTCCGAGCTGACCGGGGCCGAGGGACTGCCCGAGTACGCCCGCCAGATGAATTTCATCGACCCCTGGCCCGGCGGCTGGTGGCGTCTGCGCGACATAATCGACTACCAGCTCGTGGCCATGCGGGCGATGATCGACTGCGCCTCCAGGCACCGCGAGCAGTTCCTGCGGAATTTCGAGCACATGGCGGCCGAGGCGGTGGAGCTTCCCGAGCACGGCGCGCCCTACGCCTACGCGATCCCGCCACGGCAGGACGACCCCGGCGCGGTGGCCCGTCTGCTGGAAATCTTCGGCCGCACCCACTGCGAGATCCAGCGCGCCACGGAGCCGTTCAGCGCCGGGGGACGGGTCTACCCCGAGAACACGGTGGTGCTCAAGACCGGCCAGCCCTATGGACGGTTCATCAAGGACATGCTGGAGGTGAAGCCCTATCCCGACCTGCGCGAGTACCCCGGCGGCCCGCCCAAGCAGCCCTACGACAACGCTGCCTGGAGCCTGGGCCCGTTGATGGGCGTGCGGGTGGATGAACTGACGGAGCCGTTCGAGGCCGAGCTGGCCCAGCTCAAGGGCGCCCCGCAGGCCGAGGCCGCCTCCGCCGGCGGGCTGGCCCTGCTCGACAGCCGCGACTGCAACACTTATCTGGCCCTGAACATGCTGCTGGATCAGCGTGTGCGCGTGGAGCGCTACGCCGAGGAGGTGAGCGCCGCGGACCGCCGCTGGAGCGCCGGGGCGTTGCTGGTCGAGGGCCCCGAACGGGTGCTCGGCCGCGTGGCCGACTCCTGCCGGGTGGTGTTCACCCCGGTGGGCGCCTTGCCCGCGGGCTACAAGTTCCCGCTCAAACGCGGGCGGGTGGGCCTCTACCGTGGCTGGGTCGCCAGCGAGGATGAGGGCTGGACCCGCTACACCCTCGACCGCTTCGGCTTCGACTGGGACCGTCTGACCAACGAGCGGACGAAAAAGGGCGGCCTTCGCCGCGATTACGAGGTCATAATCCTGCCCAGCCTGGGCAAGGACGAGATGATAACCGGCGCGGGCCCGGAGGCCGCTGGCTGGGGCCTGCGAAGCCGTCCCCCCGAGTACTGCGGCGGGATAGGCAAGGACGGTGTGAAGAACCTGGAGGAATTCGTCCGCGAGGGCGGAGTCCTGATCGCGCTGCGCGAGGCCTGCGCCCTTCCGTTGCAGGAGTTCGGCCTGCCTGTGCGCGAGGCCAAGGGCAAGACATTCGAGGGCGAGTTTTTCTGCCCCGGATCCTTGTTGCGCCTGGAGGTGGACACCCGCGACCCGGTGGGGTTCGGCATGCCGCAGAGTGCGGCGGCGTTCTGGGCGGACGGTGTCCTGCTGGAGACGTTCATTCCGCCCACGGTGGAGCTGGACCGTCGGGTGGTGGCCTCCTACGCCGCGGCTGACCCGCTGATCAGCGGCTGGGTGGTTGGGGCCAAGGCCGTCCAGGGCCAGCCCGCGGTGGTGGATGTCAGCCTGGGCAAGGGTCATGTGATCCTGTTCGGTTTCGGGCCGCAGAGCCGAGCTCAGAGCTGGGGCACGTTCAAACTGTTGTTCAACGCCATCCTGCGGGGCTACGCGGTCTGAACCGGACCGTCTGTCTTGCCTGCCGCCACCCGGTGAGCGTATTATTAGTCAGCGTGCGCCCGCGGGTTTCCCTGGTACACCACCTCTGTCAACGGAGAGCTTGACCGATGACCGGACCAAGCCGCAAGCTGCACCCGATTCTAAGTCTATTACCGGTCCTGGCGCTTCTGGCCCTGCTCGTTTCCGGCTGCGGCAAGGGCAAGCCCGGCGCCCAGGGCTATGCCGGGGTGAGCGGGTTCACTGTCGAGCGCCGGGTGCTGCTGGGCGAGGGGATCGCGTTCGGCGGCGCGGGACAGTATGAGGCGCTGTTCGGACGGGTGAGCTACGTGCTGGACCCGGTGGACAGCCACAACACCCGCGTGACCGACCTGGTGTACGCCGCCGGGCTGGATGGAAGAGTGCGCTACGAGGCCGAGTTCGTGATTGTCAAGCCGGTGGACCTGGCCCGGGCCAACGGGGCCCTGCTCTATACCGTGGTCAACCGCGGCAATTTCGACACCCGTCTGGCCGACCCCGCGCCCTGGGCCGCCCTGGCCTCCGGCCCCACCGGCAGCGCCGAGCCCCTGGCAAGGCTGATGAAGCAGGGGTTCTGCCTGGCTTTCTCGGGCTGGCAGGCCGACCTTGTCGACACCCCGGAGCGGCTCAAGCTCTACGCCCCCGACGCCAAGCATGAGGGGATCGCCATGCCGGGCCAGGCCCTGGCCGAGATCGAGGGCGGACCGGGCCTGTACCAGTCCTCCCTGGCCGACCCCAACCACGAGGTCCTCCCTGTGCTGGCCGACTCCGCCGCCTCCGCCGAGATGCGCGTGCACGAAAGCCACGCCGACCCGGGCACTGTTGTCCCGCGCGGCGACTGGCGTTTCGCGCGGATTGTCAACGCTGACACCCTGACTGACAGCACCAGCGTGGTCTATTCCCCAGGGTTCCAGCCGGGCAAGCTCTACACCGTGCGCTACCGTCCCAGCCGCAGCCCGCTCATGGGCCTCGGGTTCACCGCGGTGCGCGATCTGGTCGGGTTCCTGCGTAGCGCGGACACGCTCAACCCGCTGCTTACCGCGGCCAAGGCCAGTGCTGTGACTCATACGCTCGCCTATGGCTCCAGCCAGTGCGGACGGTTCCTGCGGGACTTCGTGTACCAGGGCTTCAACGCCGCGCTCAACGACTCGGTGGTGTTCGATGGTGTGTTCTCCAACGTACCGGGCTGCCGCCGCGGGTTCTTCAACTACCGCTTCGCCCAGCCCTCGCGGGCCTGGGGTTTCTACCCGCAGTTCGAGTTCCCGTTTGCCGACAGCCGCAGCGAGGACGCCCTGAGCGGGGCCTCCGGCTGCCTCCAGTGCGATGTGCCGGATAAATACCGCCCCAGGACTTTCTACGTCCACCATTCGGCCGAGTACTGGTCGAGCGGCGCGGCCCTGACCCATGTGGACACCCGGGGCGCGAAAGACCTGCCAGTTCCGGACAACGTGCGTATCTACCTCATCCGTGGCACCTCCCACGGCAACGCCCCGCTGGTGGAGGGCCACCCGGCCGAGTCCGCGGGCTTCTACCTTCCGCCCAACCCCAACAACCCCGATCTGGTCGAGGCCCCGCTGCTGGAGGACCTGGCCCGCTGGGTCACCGACGGAGAGCTGCCGCCCGAGAGCAGTTACCCGCGCCTGGAGGCGGGCGAACTGGTGGCTCTGGAGGAGTTCGGGTTCCCGTCAATGAAAGGCGTTGCCGCCCCGGCCCTGGTGGAGCTGCACCCGCGTTTCGACTGGGGGCCGCGTTTTGCGCAAGGCATCCTGGATAATGCTCTGCCCGTGCCGGGCGAGCTCTACCCGGTGCTGGTGCCCGCAGTGGGGGAGGACGGCAACGAGAAGTCCGGGATCGCCACCCCGCTGGCTGCGGAGCCCCTGGCCAGCTATACCGGCTGGAACTACCCCGCCTGGTTCGACCGGGTGGACAACACCCGCGCGGTCCGTCTGAGCGGGGCCTGGCTGCCGTTCCCGGCGACCCGCGAGGAGAGGAAGCGTTTGGGGGACGGGCGCAAGAGCCTGGAGGAGCGCTACCGGGGACGGGGGGTGTACCTGGAGGCGGTGCGCAAGGCGGCCGAGGCCCTGGTGGCCCGCCGCCTGATGTTCGAGGAGGATATCCCGTCCGCGGTGGAACAGGCAGGCCAGATGTGGGACTGGGTGAGCGCGCACGGGGCCTGGACTCCGCCCGCCGGGAAGGTGCGCCGATGAGCGGGGCGGGTGACAGGCTTGTGAACACAGAGGAAAAACTCATCCGTCTGGCGCACGGCAGCGGCGGCGAGGTGACCGGACGGCTGATCCGCGAGACTATCCTGCCGCGGCTGGGCAACCCGCTTCTGGCCCAATTGGGCGACAGCGCAGTGCTGGGCCTGGGCAGCGGCGAGCGGATCGCTTTCACCACCGATAGCTACGTGATCGACCCGGTGTTCTTTCCGGGCGGGGATATCGGCTATCTGTCCATCTGCGGCACGGTGAACGACCTTTCGATGGCCGGGGCCGAGCCGCGCTGGGTCTCGGCCGGGCTCATATTGGAAGAGGGCCTGCCCCTGGCCGACCTGGAGCGCATACTCGACTCCATGGCCCGGGCCGCGGCCGAGGCCGGGGTGATGCTTGTCACCGGGGACACGAAAGTGGTGGCCCGCGGCGCGGCGGACCGGATTTTCATCAACACGGCCGGGATCGGCGTGCTGCCGGCGGGCCTGGAATTGGGACCAGAAAAGTGCCGCCCCGGCGACCGGGTGCTGGTGAGCGGCCCGGTGGGCAGCCACGGTGTCGCGATCCTGGCCGCGCGTAAAAGTTTTCGCCTGGAGACCGCCCTGGAAAGCGATGTCGCGCCCCTTGCTTCCAAGGCCGGGGCGCTGGTGGCCGCCTGCCCGGGATTGAGGATGATGCGCGACCCCACCCGCGGCGGTCTGGCCGGTGTGCTGAACGAGATATCCTCCCGCTCGGGCCTGGCCGTGGAGCTGACCGAGGCCGATATCCCGGTGCTGGAGGCAGTGCGCGGCGCCTGCGAGATACTGGGTTTCGACCCGCTGTTCCTGGCCAACGAGGGCGTGCTGACCGCGATAGTGGCCGCGGAGCAGGCGGAGCGGGCCCTGGAGGCCCTGCGCGGGGCAGGGGCGGCCCGGGCGGCCCTGATCGGCGTCCTGAGCGAGTCGCGCCCGCGGGCGGTCACGGTGCGCACCCTGGTGGGAGGCCGCAGGATGGTGGTCCCGCTGGGGGATGAGCTTCTGCCGCGCATCTGCTGACAGTGATCCGTTTCGTGTGTTATACAGTGCTGCATTCAAACCGCGGTGAGTGGAAAACCCCGTAGGGGCGGACCCATGTGTCCGCCCGGTCGCACACGCGGGTGCGACCCTACATGAACAAAAGGGCTTCGGCCAAGCGGACAATTACTCTACGCGGCCCCCACAGGGGCCTGGCGGCCGCAGGGGGAAAGGGCACTTTATCAGGCATCTACACCCGGTAAGAGGCCCGCATATATAGCGGTGTAAAAGTGGTCGTAAGATATCGAAATCAGTTGTTATCTTTGCCCGGTTGTCCACCGTTACAGGAGCGTCCAAGATGATTAAGCTCGACAAAATCCTGTATCCCACCGATTTCGGCGAATCGGCCGAGGATGCCCTGCGCTATGCCGTGATGCTGGGTGAGGAGTTCGGCTCGGAGGTGCTGATGATGCACGTGCTGAGCCTGTACCAGGAGGGCGGGGTCTCGCCGGATGAGCAGTTCGGCAAGATGGAGGACTACGCCCAGAAATACGAGGACGAGCTTCAGCGCAAGGCCCACGAGCACATCGACCGGTTGATCGCAAACCACGCCGACCGCAACCTCAAGATACGCAAGGTTGTCACCCGCGGGTTCTCGCCCTACCAGGAGATCATCCGGGTGGCCGAGGAGGAGAAGGCCGATCTGATCGTGATGGGCACTTACGGCCGCACCGGGGTGACACATTTCCTGTTCGGCAGCACCACCGAGCAGGTGGTGCGCCTGGCCGACTGCCCGGTGCTGAGTGTGCGCCACCACGCCCCCCACACGCGGGAACTGAGCCAGATCAAGAACATCCTGCTGCCGACCGATTTTTCGGAGTACTCGAAAAAGGCCCTGCCCTACGCGGTCTCCCTGGCCGAAAAGTATCACGCCAGGCTGCACGTGCTGCACGTGTTCGAGCAGCGGATCCACCCCGCGTTCTACCTCGTGGACAAGGAAACCCCGTTCGACCTGGACAAGGGCCTGCGCGACCGGGCCCTGGACGCCCTGGACGAGTTTGTCTACAACGACCTGCGCGGACAGATCGATTTCACCTGCGATGTGGCCAGCGGCAAGCCATTTGTCGAGATAATAAACTACGCCAAGAGCCACGAGATCGACCTGATCCTGATCGCCACGCACGGCCTGACCGGGCTGGAATACATGATTATCGGCTCGACCACCGAGCGCGTGGTGCGCAAGGCCCCCTGCCCGGTGCTGAGCGTCAAGGACCCGGAGCACGAGTTTGTCCGGCCCTGAGCCGGCCGGCAACGCTTCTCTGCCTGGGAAAGGCGCGGCGTGGACAGAATCCCGGTGGTGATTGTCAACTGGAACGCAGGTCAGGCGCTTCGGAATTGCCTGGAGAGCCTGTCCGGCTGCCATCCGGGCCTGGACCTGGATGTGGTCCTGGTGGACAACGCCAGCATCGACAGCTCGGTGGAGACGGCACAGCCGATCCTGCCGGGATTGCGGGTGATCCGCAACCCGGACAACCGCGGGTTCGCTGCTGCGGTGAACCAGGGTCTGGCGCAGACCGACCGCTCCAGCCCGTTCGTGCTGCTGCTCAACCCGGACGCCCGGTTCAGTGCGGACACGCTGGGGCCGCTGCTCGCATTTCTGGCGGAGCACCCGGAGGCCGCCGCGGTGGGACCGATGATCCTGGGGAGTGACAACCGTCTCCAGCGCGGCTGCCGCCGCCGCGAGCCCTCGGCCTGGGGCATGCTCTGCCGCAGCCTGGCCTTGGACATGCTTTTCCCCTCCAGCCGTCTTTTCGCCGGACACATCTACGGCCAAGTCCCGGCCGAACGGACAATCGAGGTGGACAGCCTGAGCGGCAGTTTCATGCTCATCCGGCGCGCGGCCCTGGAGACTGTGGGGGGCCTGGACGAGCGGTTTTTTATGTACGCCGAAGATTTAGACTGGTGCCGGCGGGCGCGCGAGGGGGGCTGGAAGCTGTACTACCACCCGGCGGTGAGGGTGCAGCACCTGCGGGCCGTGAGCAGCAGTCAGCGCCCACTGGGCCGTCTCTGGGACCTCAATTTCACCGCCTGCCAGTATATACGCAAGCACCACGGCGGCCTGCGGGAGGCCCCGGCCCGCGTGGTCCTGTATCTGGCCTTGGGGCTTAGGTTTATGCTCGGACTCCCCGTTGCGCTGTCGCGGGCCCTCGGCGCGGCGTTCCGCAAAACGAAAGTATGACCGCCCGCTGCCGATATAGTAAGTGGAAACCAGGGCCGGATTGCGTCCGGGCCGGTGCTCAGTCAGGGCACGGCCGGCCGGGTCCGGGAACGCTCGCGGGGACAATCGGGAAGGCCCAGATGCCCAAGTATATAGCCAGGATTCTGTGTCAGTCGGCCGGGATGGTGTTGTGCCTGCTCCTTGTCCTCTGTGGCAGTCTCGCGGCCCAGGGTGAGCTGCTGTCAGCCGACACCACCGCCGCCTCCGCCGACACCATGGCCCACGGTGGCCCGCAACCCGGCCAGATCAACGTCGATATCGGCTTCAACCTCAAGGTCAAGCTGCGTCTGATCCCGGTCTACGCCGGGCAGTCCCTCACCGACAGCATCATCAAGTACCTGCCGCAGAACAGCGTGGTGGGAGTCTCCGAGGAACAGGACAACTGGTACAAGATAGTGTTCGGCCCGTCCGACAACCGCCGGAACGGCTGGGTGATCTCGTATGGTGTGGAGCGCACCCACGATATGGAGTACATGGTCACCGGCAGCGAGATCAGCCAGCGCTGGCAGGGACGCAAGGTGGAGGTGCTCGCCGGCGAGAGCGCCATCCGGGCTTTCCCCAATTCCGAGGGACAGCTCCTGGCCCGGGTCTACCGCGGCGAGGTGTTCGACATCGTGTCCGAGGCCGAGCAGTTCTACCAGGTGAGTCTGCCCAGCGGTGCGACCGGCTGGATCTGGAAAGGGGATGTGGGCTTCTATATCCAGCCGCGCTACAGCCTGCAACAGGTGCAGGAGCTTCGGGATGCCGCCGACCGCCAGGAGCAGCGTGACCGTGAGCTGAGCGGATTGCTTGGCGACCTGGAGCGCCGCGACAGCCTGGCCCGGCTCGACCTGAACCTTCTGCGGACCCTCACCCTGCGCCGTCAGGCCGAGCGGGACAGCGCCAGGATGATCCAGGTCCGGCCCTCGCCCTGGAGCTACGATAGCCTGAAACACCGCACCTCGCTGGTCCTGGGTTTGCGCAAGCAGAGTTTCGGCTCCGCGCTCGGCCTGGCCTCGACCATGCTGAAAGGCATCGGGGTCAAGGTGGACCTGACTCCCACGCTGGCGTTCGAGTTCGGGCGGTTCAGCGGCGTACCAACTGTCTCCGCCCTGGGGCCGGACCAGGAGATACCCGGGCCGCTGACCGGGCTGGATACGCTGAATGTCGAGGCCTCGCTGCTCAGCCTGGGCGTGGCCTGGAAAGTCAACGCTGCGGCCGTGCCGATCCTGAAAAAGTTCGACAACCATCTGCATCTGGGGTTGGGACGGATGACACTCAAGGCTACGGCCGCTGGGAAGAGCCGCACCGACAACCTGATGGGGCCGATGATCGGCTGGACCATCGGCAAGCACCTGTTCTCGCGCATATCGTTCGAGGCCGGGGCGAGCTGGATCGTGACCAGCACCGAGGTCACCGGGGCGCTGGAAACCGGGGGCGCGCTGCTGGAGCGCCAGTCCAAGACCAGCGCCAACATGGCTATCCACGGGGGGGTGACATGGCGCTTCTGAGAAAGCCCCGCCTGCTGGCGGCCCTGGCCGCCCTGACATTCATGGCCTGCGGCGGGGGGACCCTTTCCACCCTGCCCTCGGAGCTTCTCGATGTCCAGCGCGAGGCCAACCTGACCCGCTCCTCCCTCAGCGGCATCTGGAAAGGCCAGCTCACCTCGGTCGCCGGGGAGGGCTCGACAGAGACGATTTACCTGGTGTTCAGCCAGCCCAACCCGATCTCCCTGTCCGGCAGCTACCTGGTGCGCGAGCGGATCGAGCTGTCCGGGCCGGTGCGCCGGGACACGTTTGCCCTGGCCAACGGGGTATTCGAGAAGCCGGACCTGCGTTTCAATCTCCTGGCCGGCGGCGCTCTGGTGGTCTACGAGGGCGAACCGGTGCTCTACCTGGGATTGCTCTCCGAGAACTCCTTCATGAGCGGCAGCGTGGTCGCGGGCGACCTCACGGTCGGCGCCTGGGAGGCCCGCGAGCGCACCGTTGCGCCCTGACCGCTTGCCGCTCAACCTCCGCACCGCTTCGCCGGATTGACAGCCCGGCCGCCTTGGCGTATAATCAAAGCGGCCCCGTCATGACTGCCGCGGCCCCCCGAGACCACGACCACCCCCATCCGCGACCGGACCATGCCGACACCCGCCCAGCGGGCCGCTGTCTCCGCGCTGCTGCTGACTCTCTGCTTTGCCTCGTCGGGCAGCCTGTATGCCCTGCGCCGCGAACCCGGCCGTCAGGGCGGCGAGCTATTTCTTTCCTCGCCTCCGGCCGCCCCGTCAGTGCTCCGGGTGCAGAGCGGCAAGGACGGGCTGAGCGTGCGCCTGGGCCTGCCTGGCTCGCTGGCGGACGGCGCCCGGCTGCCCTTTCTCCCGGAAAACGTGTTCGTGCGGAGCCTGGCCCCGGACGGCAGCCTCGCCGCCGAATGGAGCGTGCCCCTGGAGCCGGACGGCACGCTGAGCTTAAGCGGCCTGCCCGCCGGGCGCCTGAGCCTCACTTTTTCGCTTCTTGCCGGCTCAGTTGCCGGCCTTCCCTCCGCCGCGGTGCACCTGATGGCTGTCGATCCCAACGAGCCCAACGACAGCCCGGACAAGGCTGTTGCGCTTTCCTCCGACACGCAGGGTGTGTTTGCCGCCGAGGGGATGATCGACAATTCCCTGGATTTCGATTTCTTCAGCTTCGAGCTTCAGGCCGGCGATTCGGTCTCGCTGGTGCTGGCCGGGCTGGACAGCTCGGGCAGCGCGCTCGCGCCCGCGCTTAGCCTGCTCGACTCCAGCGGCGCGGTGCTGGCCCACCGCGAGGACAGCGTCCCCCTGGGCGCGCGGGTGAACGCCTCCGGCCGCTACCTGGCCCTGGTCGCCGACCGCGCTTTCCTTGAGGGTGGCAGTTTCCAGAACGCCGCCGACCGGTTCTACAGTCTCCAGGTGCGCCGTCTTAACCGCCGGGGCGACCTGGACGGCGACGGGAGCTTAAGCTACCGGGACGCCTTTGTGCTGTATTTCCTGGTGCGCGGCGTCCTGGACAGCACAGCGTTCAGCCCGGCGCAACTGGCCGCTGCGGACTGGGACGGTGACGGCGCGTGGCTGGGGGATTACCAGGATTTCGCCGGCCTTCTGCGCCAGGTGATACCGGCTCCCGCTCGTGACCCGGACAGCCCGGGGGAGAAAAGCTCCGCCTCCCTGGCCGCAGTGGCAGGTGAGAGGTTCGCTTTCCCGGACGGTTCCGCGCTGAGGCTGGGGCCGGAGGGCGGGCTGAGTGTCGATACTCCGGGCGGGGAGGCCGCGCGCTTCCTGGCCCTGACCGGAAGTAACGGTTTGTCGGCTGGGGTGAGCCTGCCGCGCGCGTCTGCGCTCTACCAGAACGCACCCAACCCGTTCAACCCCTCCACCTGTATCCGGTTCAGCCTGGAGGCGGCCGGGATGGTGCGCCTGGAGGTGTTCGACCTGGGTGGACGGCGGGTGGCGACCCTGGACGCGGGTGAGCGGGCGGCAGGGACATACTCGGTGGAGTGGGACGGCCGCGATGAGCGTGGCCGCGACCTTCCCGCCGGGGTCTATCTCTACCGTCTGAGCGCCGGCGGCACAGCGATCACACGCAAGATGGTGCTCCTCAAATGACCCGCCTCGGCTCAAATACCCTGCGCCTTCTCCCGGTCCTGGCTCTGCTCTTGTCCGTTGCCGCCCTGCGCGCCGACCAGCCGCTGCGGACCACGCTGCGCGAGCAGACCCTCTCCGCCGACTGCATAATCTACGGAAAGGTTCTCTCCGCCCGCTGCAGCGCCGAGAACGGACGTATCTACACCCATTACGACCTGAGCGCCATGCAGACCCTGAAAGGCCGCGGCGGAACTGTGAGCCTGCGCGTGCCGGGCGGGACAGTGGGCGTGGTGGCCTATGTGGTCCCGGGCGCGCCGGAGTTCAGCCGGAGCGAGGCCGCGGTGCTGTTCCTCAAGGACTCGCCGGATGGGGAATACGAGCTGGATGGCCTCGCCACCGGGGTCTACCGCGTGGAGCCGGACGCGGACGGCCTGCCGCGGGTCAATCCGGGCGTGGAGCCCGCCGGGCCGGTCCTGGCCGCGGATGGCCATGTCTGGCCCGCCGACCGTCCCCTGCCGCTCGCCCTGTTCCTGCGCAGCGTGGCCTCGTACCTGGGGGAAAGCCTGCCCGCCGGGGCCGCGGCGCCGCAGCTCCCGCTGAATACAGTCGAAAAGGCCGGGAAGAAAAAGAGCGCCGCCTCGACAACCTCACTTGCCGCGGGCAACGTGCAGGCTGGCTACTCGCGTATCCTCGACCGCCCGGTGGACATTTTCTGGGACCTGAGCCGCGATTACGGCCCGGTGCGGGGAGGGCGCGTCCGCTGGTATTTCGACCCGGACTCCATCGCCGGCAAGAGCCCCTACGGGGTCACCCCGGAGCAGGCCTTGGCCGCCCTGAGCTGGTCGTTCGGGCAGTGGAACGCGGTGCCGGGCTCCAGGATGCGCTTCGAGTACGCCGGGCAGCGCCGGGATATCCCGGACCACAAGCTCGACCTGGTCAACGTGATCACGTTCGCGGACAGCGAGTATATCCACGGGGTGCAGAAAGACGCCATCGCCAGCGCGCGCCCCTTTGTGCTGGCCCGCCGCACCTGGGTCGGCCCCGAGGGACTGGACTGGGACCAGGACGGGAAGATAGATTTCCCGGATTTCCCGGAAGGGGTCTGGGAGGCCGGGACAATCATCGACTGCGACCTGCGCTGGGATGTGGGCGGCCCCTACTCGGATGTGGATTTCGCCGTGGACAACACCCCGGGCGCGCTCAGCATGCAGGCCGTGTTCAGCCACGAGATCGGCCACCTGGCCGGGCTGGTGCACAGCCCGATCCGCGACCTGGGGACAACTCTATCCGGGAAGAATGTCACCCCCACCATGTTCTCCCTGGCCCTGCCCAACGCCGCGGACGGCAGCGGCAACCCGATGACCAGCCTGGAGGCGGATGACAAGGTCTCCCTGGCCATGCTCTATCCGACCGCGGAGTTCGGCTCCAGCTATGGGACCATCGAGGGCCAGGTGGTCAAGGGCACGGACGGCGGCCCCGGGCGAGGGGATTTCGTGGTCGCACTCTCGGCCGAGGGCGCGCCCTACCGCAGCCTGATCGATGCCTACCACCGGGCCGCCACCGCTATCGGCGTGTTCTCGGACCAGTGGGGGCGCTTCCGCATCCCCGGCCTTCCGCCCGGACGCTACGTGCTGGGCCTTCAGCCCATGGACGACCTTCCCACCGGCACCAACCGCAACGCGTTCAACACCCTGGTCAGCCGTTTCGGCGATGTGGACTATATCTGGGACGAGTTCTACAACGGAGCGCGCGAGAGCGGACGTGAGAGCGACCCGCTGGACTGGGAGCCGGTCGAGGTGGGAGCCGGGGGGACGGTTTCGGGAGTGAAATTCATCACCAACTACTATCCGCAGGGGCGGGAGCGGCTCTGGCGGATGTTCGGCGAGCGGGACTATATCGTGGCGGTGAACCAGCTCCGCTCGCCCTCCAGCGCCCAGTCCTCCACGAACGATATGATTGCGCGCAAGTTCCCGCAGGTGTTCCGCGCGCCCTACCGGATCGTGGGCGCGGCCTGCGATTTCGCCTCAGTGACCGCGCCGCCCGAGGGCGCGCAGGTGGTCTGGCCCGAGATAATCCTGGCCCGGACCGACCCCTCCGACCCCTCGCGCCCGGACCTGGAGCACCCCCTGGCCGTGATCCGCGATTTTGCCGGGGACGGAAGCCTGCTAAGCTCCTGGCCGCTGCCGTTCACCTACCCGGTCGAGGTGCCGCAGGACGGCGCGCTGTGGCTGGTGGTGCGCTCGCCCCAGGGGCGTTTTAATGCATTTCACAATATCGACGTGCTGGGGGCGGGACAGGGCGAGCTGGAGGTGGATGAGTCGTTCATCTCGGCGGATGGCGGCAAGACGTTCACCAGCGTGATGGGCTACGGCGTGAGCTGGCGCATGGGCCTGGAACTGGAGGGCGAGTCCGCCCTGGAGCCGCTGTCGCAGCCGCGCCTGGTCGAGACCCGCACGGCTTCGGGAGCACGGGCGGTGCAACTTTTCTTCCATCCGCCGCTGAGCCTGAGCGGCCGGGCCCCGGCCGAGCCGGTCACTATTTCATTGCGCTACAGCAACGCGGCCCAGTCCTACCCCGAGGCCTCACTGATTGAGGCCCTGGACAGCGGCGCGGAGGACGGGCTGGAATTTCAACTCCTGCGTCACGAGGCCGCCGGGGACAGCTCGCTCTATCGGGTCAGCGGCCTGCGCCTGGACCGGGGCCGTATGCTGGGCACGCTGGAAAAGCTCTCCGGCCACGGGCCGGCTGGAGGTACGCTCAACCTCGGGCGGACCGCCGGTGGTCTTTCCGCCGGGCTGGAGGGGCTCTGGCAGGGAACACTCGCCCCGGCGGGCGGCACGGTTCGGCTGGACCTGCGCAGTGAGGGCCGTCGGGTGCACGGAGCCTTTGTCTGGCCCGCGGCCGCGACCCCGGTGGCGGACACCACGCTGGTCTTCCTCAGCCTGCCCGGCGACACCGTGCTCACTGTGGATTCGCTGCCCGCCAACCCCGCCGGGTTCTCACTGAGCGCGTTCAGCGACTCGGGACGCAGCAGCCTGCCCGCGGTGTTCGGCCTGGGGGCGGACCGCTTCGAGCCGAACGAGCGCCTTCAGGACGCAGTCCCGGTGTTCCCCGCGGTGGGCTACCCCCCGGTCAGCCACGGCCTGAGCGCGATCCGGGGGACAATCGCCTCGACAAAAGACCGCAACGACATCGACTTCTTCCGTTTCGAGGTCCGCCGCGGCGACAGTGTGGTGATCGACGTGGACGCCTCGAGCACGCGGCCGTTCCTGCCGGTCTCGGGCCTGGATGCCTATTTCGAGGCGTTCGATTCCACCGGGGCGCGCTTCACCGGGCTGGACGGGCGTGTGGTGGAAAGCGACGACGAGAGCGGCCTGGACCCGTTCCAGAGCTTTGTCAGCCCGCGCGGGGCCACGCTCTACCTGCGTCTGCTGGAGGCCGCGGTGGCCTACGGCGACCCGGGCAGCCTGACCGGGAGCAACTGTTTCTACGAGCTGCGCCTGAGCCTGCTGCCCCGTCACGGCGACCTGGTGCGCGACGGCCTGATCCGGATCGATGACGCCCTGGCAGCGATCGACTGCGTCGCCCGGCCCTCCTCCTACGACCAGCAGGCCCGTTTCGCCGCGGATGTGAACGCGGATGGCAAGGTGGACCTGAGCGACGCCGCCGCGGTGTTCCGCCTGGCCCTGGATGATCCCCTGGCGCGCGCTGCCACTGTCCTGGCCGCGGAAGGCTTAAACGGCTGCCCGGAGTTGAGCTTGTCGTCACGCGGGGGCTGCCCGGTGCTGGCCGCCGCGGGCGGGGAGAGGTTCGGGGGTCTCATGCGGATCGAGCTGGAGGCCGCGGGCCTGGCCGCACCGGGAAAGGACCTCCCACGCGGAGCCGGATTCCTGCAGACCCGCGCCGGTGGTGTGCTCTATGTGCTGATCGACTTGTCGGCTTCGGATGCGGTGTTCAACGGGGGAGAGATTGTCAGCCTGGAGGCTCAGTCCCTGGAACGGGTGCGCGTGCTGGGAGTGCTCGCCGGGATACCCGGACAGGGGGAGACAGAGAGCGCGGCCGTGCGGCAAGCAGCAGCCGAAACCGCCCTGCCTCGCCAGTACAGCCTGGCCGGGGCCAGCCCCAACCCGTTCAACCCCTCGACCGCGATCACTTATTACGTGCCCGAGGGCGGACCGGCCACGGTGCGTCTGGAGGTGTTCGACCTGCGCGGGCAGCGGGTGCGCCTGCTGGCCCAGGGCGCGCACGAGCCGGGGGCGTACACTGTGATATGGGATGGTACGGCCACGGGAGGAAGGGTGCTGCCCTCGGGGGTCTATTTCTGCCGCTTGAGCGCGACCGGGTTCAGCGCCACGCGCAAGCTGGTGCTGCTCAAATAGCTTTATCGGTGTTCGTGCTTCCGCAGTCGCAGTGCAGGTCGCTCCCGGCCAGCTCGTGGGCGTGGTAGGAACTGCGCACCAGCGGCCCGGCGGCCACATCCGCCAGCCCCGCCTCGCGGGCGCGCCCGGCCAGGGACACGAATTCCTCCGGGCTCCAGTAGCGCTCCACGGCCAGGTGCTTCTTTCCGGGCGGAAGGTACTGCCCCAGGGTCAGGGCGCTCACCCCGGCTCCCGCCAGATCGTCGAACACCCGCGCCAGCTCGTCCTCGCTTTCACCCAGTCCCAGAATAAGAGAGCTTTTCACCCGGTAGCGTCCCCCGGATATCTCCGCCAGCACCCGGAGCACGCCCAACGAGAGGGCGTAGTCCGCCTGGGGCCGGGCCTTGGGGTAAAGACGCGGCACGGTTTCCAGGTTGTGCGCGATCACCTGCGCGCCGCAACCGGCCACTGCGGTCAGGGCGTCCCGGTTGCCGCGCAGGTCGGGGATCAATATCTCCACGCCGCAGGCGGGGCGGCGGGCGTGGATCGCAGCCACCGTGCGCGCGAAATGCTCCGCACCGCCATCGGGAAGGTCATCCCGGGTCACGCTGGTCAGCACGGCCCAGGCCAGGTTCAGGCTTTCGACCGCCTCGGCCGCCTGCTCCGGCTCATCCGGGTCGGGAGCGGCGGGAGCGGCGCTGTGCGGCACGCCGCAGAAACGGCAGTCGCGGGTGCAGGTCGCCCCCAGAATCATCAGCGTGGCGGTGCCGTGGTTCCAGCATTCCCAGATATTGGGGCAGCGCGCCCCCTGGCAGACCGTGTTGAGACCGCGCTCGGCCAGAAGGCGGCTCAGGCGGCTGAAGCTTTCGCCCGAGCGGAGCTGCACGCGGAACCACTCGGGAAGGTGTTCTCTTTTTCGCATCCCGCTGACTTGCTTTTTGTAAAGGGAACGTTAGATTCCAAAGGGAGTATAATTGGCTGAACAGGGACATCGCCCGCGGCGGCCGGTTCGTCACGGGTAAACGTGTTCCAGGCCCCACTGTTGCGGAGTGTGCCATGCCGAATGCCAATTTAAGCCCCGAATCCAACCGCGGCAAGGGCCGCGGCGCAGCGGCCCTGCTGCTGACAGCCCTGCTGGCGCTCCTGGCGCTGGCCTGCAGTTCGGACAAAGACAACCCCCTGGCCGGGACCCTGCCGGCCGGTTTCAGCCTCAGGGGGACTTACTATCTCACCCAGCGTAGCGCCACCAGCGACGGGGTGAATTACACCTACGATGACCAGTCCGCCACCGGCGGGGTGATGCTTGTCGAGGCGGAGGACACCCTGGCCTCGGCCAGCTACGACCTTTACGCCTATCCATTCAAACGGGATTACACTCTGGACGGCGGGAGCACCTCCCTGGCCGACTCGGGCTACGTGCTGCGCAGCGACGATCACGTGGGGATACTCTACTACGGCGCTCTCAGCTATGCCTATGTCGGCGAGTACGACAAGGACTGGGACTGGATCAGGTTCAATTACACCCAGAGCAATGTCCTCTACACCGAGACCTGGAAAAGAGTGAAGCCGGTGACCGATGTACCCACCGGCAACGACGGCGTTCCGTGGGTCCCGTGATACACTGCCGGCCTGGGCATCCCCGGCAGCTCCATCCCTTTCGAACCGGCCGCACCCGGATGAGATCGTTCTCACACCGCATCGGATTTCTTACCCTTATTGCATTCGTGCCGCTGCTCCTGTCTGCCGGGGGGGCTTATGCCGCCCAGGCGGCTGAAAGCACCGCCGCGGTTGTGGATTCCTCTGCCGCTGAGACGCCGGCGGATTCGACCCTGCCCGCGCCTTCCGCGCCGGACAGCCTCCCTGGCCTGCCCGCGGACAGCACTGCCCTGCAAGCCGGACGCGACAGCCTGGAGCGGGTCTCCCGGTTTCCCTCCACCGCACTGGACAGCCTGAGCCGCGGCCTGTCCACGGTCGCGGCCCCGCAGGCCTCCGGGAGCTACGGCCTGGAGAGCGCCGAGCTGGAGAGCGTGCGCGGCGTGTATCTGGAGGATATCCTGCACCAGGGGCCGTCCCTGCTGACCATGGACAGCCTTGGGCGCGGCCGTCCGGCCGGATTGAGCGCTTTCGGGACCGGGTTTTCGCAGTTGCGCCTGAGCCTCAACGGCATGCCCCTGGTCGATCCGCTGACCGGCGGCTGCGACACCCGTGTCGTGCCGCTGGAGGTGCTGGGGGCTGCCGTGCTGGACGGCGAGGCCGGGAGCCTGGCCGGGGCCTACGGCGGAGCGGCCTCGCTGGCGCTGCAGAGCCGGACCCTGCAGAGCTCGCCCGCGGTCTCGCGCATGGGGCTGAGCGGCGGCTCCTACCAGCTCAACCGCATGGGCGGAGGGCTGCGCCGCGGCCTTTTCGGACGGGGGGCGCTGCACGTTGATATCAACAAGGTGCAGCAGGATGACGAGGCCTTTCTGTTCGATTACCAGCAGATACAGTATTTCACCCGCCTGGAGCAGTCGCTGGGACGCAATATGCTGCTGAGTGTCGACGGGCTTTACTTTGCCGACACGCGCAAGGCCAACGGCTCTTTCCCACGGCAGAAACAGGACAACACCTGGTTGCAGGCCGCCCTGGCCGGGAGCCTGGGA
Source organism: bacterium (assembly GCA_021372515.1). Lineage (NCBI taxonomy): Bacteria > bacterium. Next base: position 29,451 of record JAJFUG010000005.1, on the reverse strand, counting down.
CAAAAGACCAGCTACAGCCTGGCCCTTCGCCACAGCTCCAGCCAGCACCCAGCGCGCGACGGCAACGGAGCGCTGGTGTTCGCCGGGGGCGTGGGGGACGGCTACGCAGTGAACCTGGAACACCGGGCCACGGAAACGCTACTCCTGGGCCTGAGCGCCGAGGAGGAGCACGACCGCGCGCGCAAGCTCTCCCTGGCCGCAGGCTCGCTGCGAAACCGCCTTCTGGCCGCCCACGCCGCGCTGGCCGCTCCGGCCGGGCTGGCGCTCAAGGCCTCCGCCGGCTACCGTCTGTCCGACCGCACCGAGAACACCCCTGTGTTCAGCCTCGGCCTGGCGCGTCAGCCAGGCGACAAGCCCGGTTTCAACCTCTCGCTCTCGCGCGAGGCGCTTTCGGTGGGCCTGCTCGACCTGGCCACGCTGGATGAAACCTCCGCCTCCGGGAAGATTCCGGTGGGACGGATCACCCGGGCCGGGGCCGGAATGAGCCTCAACCTGGCCTCCCGCACGCGGCTCAGCGCCGGGGCGCTCTACGTGAATGTCTCCAACCACAGTTTCAACCCGCTCGACCCCGACCCGTTCACTCTTCCCGCCAATCCCCTGCGGGTGGACTACAGCGCCGCCGGGCTGGAATATGTGCTGGAGAGCCCTCTATTCCTGGGTTTCGACCTCACGCTGCGGGGAAGAGAGCTGTTCGATGCCCCCAGTGCTGTGCCATATCTTCCCGCGCGCAGCCACAGCGCCACCCTGGCCTTGGGGGGCGATATGTTCCACGGCGACCTTGGCTACAGCCTGCGCGCCGAGCTGCGCTACGACAGCGAGTTCAGTTTCATCCCGGCGGGGCAGGCGTCCCGGTCCCTCACGCAGCCCGGCCGGGTGGACCTGGGCGGCTCGGCCGCGGTGCGGATCATCGACCTGGTGATCTACGGCCGCCTGGACCATCTCCTGGCCGACTACTACAACGAGACCGACCCCCTGCACCTGGCCGCCCCGCGCGCCGTGTTCGGCATATCCTGGAATTTCTACGACTGAGCCTGCGCTCGGCTGATAAAGCCTGAAAACAACATGGCGAACACATCCTTCCCGCCGGTGTACAAACTGTACCAAATAGTGCATATTGAAGCAGCGACTTTCATACACTGCGCCAGGGAGGCGGCCATGCCCGCTGCGCTCGAAAGATGGACCCGGATCGGCCTGGGGCTGCTGCTATTGCATCCCCTGCCCGGAGCGGCCGTCGCCCAAGGCCCGGCCCAGGGAGAGACCATGCAGCCATACACGCAACATGTCCGGGCGGTGGAGTTCCCCTCCTACGCCGACTGGCTCAACACCGGCCATCGCTACGTCCTGGCCGATTTCCGGGGACATTTCGTGCTGCTCGATTTCTGGACCTACTGCTGCATCAACTGCATGCACGTGCTGCCCGACCTGGCCCGTCTGGAAAAGAAGTATCCGCAGTTGACCGTGGTGGGTGTGCACTCGGCCAAGTTCGAGGGCGAGCGCAGCACACGCAACATACGCGAGGCAATCCTGCGCTACGGGATCGAGCACCCGGTGCTGAACGACTACCGTTTCGAGTTGTGGAACGCCTACGCGGTCCACGCCTGGCCCTCGTTCGTCCTGATTGACCCGGAGGGCTACGTGATCGCCCAGGCCAGCGGCGAGGGGATTTTCGACCTGATAGACAGCAACCTCGGGCGGTTGTCCGCGGAATACGAAAAGCGCGGCGTGCTGGTGAAAAAGAAAATGGAGTTCAACCTGGAGCTCGGGCGTGCCCCGCGCGGGGTGCTTTCGTTCCCGGGCAAGCTGGCCGTGGACAGCGCCGGCCACCGCTTGTTCGTCACCGACTCCGACAACAACCGCGTGCTGGTGCTCGACCCGCAGGGGCATATCCTTCAGGTGATCGGCAGCGGCGTGGCCGGTCGGGCGGATGGCCCGTTCGGGCAGGCGGGTTTCCTGCGCCCGCAGGGCCTGGCCTGGGACCCGGAAAAGCAAGTGCTCTACGTGGCGGACACCGACAACCACCTGCTCCGCCGCGTGGACCTGAAGGCCGGGAGTGTAACCACGGTGCTGGGCACGGGCGTGCAGGGCGGGCGCTCCGGCGGGGGAGTGGGAACCTCGCTGGCGCTCAACTCCCCCTGGGATGTGCTTCTGCTGGACGATAGGCTGATAATCGCCATGGCCGGGCCGCACCAGCTCTGGAGTTTCGACCCGGAGAGCGGGAAGGCCGCGCCCCTGGCCGGCAGCGGCTGGGAGGACATCAAGGACGGCCCGGCGCTGGAGGCCGCCCTGGCTCAGCCCTCGGGCCTCAGCACGGATGGGCGGGTGATCTATTTCACCGACAGCGAGACCTCCTCGGTGCGCAAGCTGGAGGACGGGCGGGTGAGCACGCTCGTGGGCGAGGGCCTGTTTGAGTTCGGGGACATCGACGGTCCCCTGGGCCAGGCCCGCCTTCAGCACGCCATCGGCCTTCTGTGGCACGCGGGGAAGATTTACGTGGCCGACACCTACAACAACAAGATACGCGTTATCGACCCGGAGCAGCGACGGGTAAGCACCCTGATCGGCGACGGGCAGTCGGGGGATGCGGACGGCCCGGCAGGGCGGGCCCGGCTCAACGAGCCCAACGACATCGAATACCTGGACGGCCGCTTCTACATCACAGACACCAACAACAGTCTGATCCGGGTCTACGACCCCTCGGACAGCCGCGTGTCCAGCCTGGAGCTGAAAGGCCTGGACAAGCTGGAGCCGGAGGCCGGGACTGCGTTCGACGGGCGGGTGGTGCGGCTTCCCGGGCGTACGGTCCGGCCTGGAGCGCTGAGCCTCGATTTCCAGGTCCAGTCGGGCAGCGGCCTGGAGGTGAACGACCAGGCCCCCAACACACTGGAGGTGTCCACCTCCGACCGCGGCGCGGTCAGTGTCGGCCCGTTCGAGCTGAGCGGCGGGCACACGCTCTCCACCCGGGTGCCGCTGAACGCGGTCTCAGGCTCCGCCGGTCTGGAGCTGGACCTGACAGTCTACTACTGTGACAAGGCGGGCGGTGGAAGATGTTTCCTGGACCGGGTGCGCTATGAGCTACCCCTGCGCGTGGCCGCCGGGGGTGAGGCCGGGCTGCGCCTGGAGCACAGCCTTCCGCGGCCCGAGGATTGAATGACAACGTTATGAATTGCAATGTAATATTTTACACACAAAGAGGCGGCCCGGGGCCGCCTCTTCTTTTTAGGGCCGGGGCGGCTGCAAGCGGGTGGTGGAGCGACTCTGGCAGGATATGGCTCGAAACTTGCTTATAAAGAGAGCTGTCAGATACCCTGAACCGAACAACAATCCTCACACGGTCAACCGATGAAAATACTGAAAGCACTCGCCCTGACTCTCTGTTTTATCCTGGTCCCGTCCTGGCTCAACGCCCAGCAGAGCATGAAAGTCATCCGCCAGGCCTCTGTCCTGGCCCGTCCCGACACCGGCGCGGTGGTGCTGGATGTCCTGGCGCCCGGGGTGGCGGTCGAGGTGATGGGCGGACAGGGCCGCTGGTCGATGGTGCGCATGCCCGGTACTGTGGAGGTGGGCTGGGTCGAGAACAGCGCTTTGAGCGCGAACGCGCCGGCCGCGGTCGCAGCCGGATCGGGCGGGCGGAAAGCCGGCGCCGGCGACTTGACCGACACCCAGATCAGTGTGCTGCGCAACAGGGTGAGCGCGCTGGACGGCAGCCTGTACCGGATCGAGGGCCAGGTGGACCGTCTGCTGGACAAGGTCTCCACGCCTGGGAACCTTACACCCTCAACCGAAATGATGCAGCCGCAGGCCTCCCCGGCCGGGGAAATGGCCGCCCAACCCGCGGGGCAGGAGATGACCACACCGGTCCGGTTCGAGAGCGGGCGGTTCTACCGCTGGTCCAACCGTTTCATCATGGGCAAGTATTTCCGGGGTGGGGAGGACCTCTACGGCCTGGGAGTCGCCTGTAAGGTGGACCGCCGTGGTGTTCTGGAACTGGGCCTGGATGCGGTCTACGGCCTGGGGGACGCTCGCGGCCAGGACGATGATTTCATCGAGTGGGGCCTGGGCGCGCGTTTCAATGTCAAACCGTCCAGCTACTGGATCTATCCTTTCTTTCAGACCTCCGTGGGTTACCGTCACCAGGTGGGCGATGTTGATGCCGGCCCGTTGCGTTACCTTGTGTGCTCTCCCGGCGGCGGCGTAACCGCCGAGTTGGGGGACATTTTCACCCTGGAGGCCGCCTCCCAGGCCGTATTTCTATTTGCTGACGGTGAGCGCAGAAACGAGGGTCGCATCACTTTCAGTGTTTCGTTCGGTTATTGAGAATCCTTCCCGCAGGCATACCGTCCAGTCCGTTCCGCAGCGCTGCAAAAACCATCCATTCGATTGACTTTCTATCGAACGAATGTAAATTAGGTTACTGCAAGAAACTGAAACTGACCGCCCGTTTAGCTTCGATACCAGCGAACGCAGGTTTATATTTTAATCCACCCGATGTGCTTACTCGGCCACAGGTGGCCCGAGATTTGGTCTTAATCGCCCGTACTTTTTCAAAGACTTCCGGTCGCTTGAGAAAGGGGGTCGACTTGATTCTGATCTCGTCCGGGAACCGTTTCACTTCCGTATAACTTCTGTATTGGAGGGATTCGATGGCTTTTAAGCGCGTGTTGGCTCCGGTCCTGACACTTCTGGTGGTGCTGGCGGGGAATGCTGCGGCCCTGACCGACAACCTCGACCAGCTCATCCAGGAAAAGAAAATCATCATGCCGGCGGACCTTGCGGCCGCCTATCCGGAGGCCGAGGCGGTCTATATTCTGGATGAGAAGGACACCGATCAGTCCCGCATCATCAACCCGGTCAATGTCACCCGGCATGTCGTGCTGAAAGTCCTCAAGGAATCGGCCATCGCCAAGCTGCGCACGGTCAAGATTCCGATCTATTACGAGAACCGCGTGGTCGACATGGTGGCCCGCACGATCAACAACGGCCAGATATCCAAGGTGAACGACATTCCCGAGCGGGAGGTCGATCTGGCCGGGCAGGACCGGGATTTTGTCTATCCGCTGGAACAGGGCACCACGATGTACCTGTTGCGCAACGAGGAACTCAACACCAACGCCAGCGCCGGTGACCTGCTCAAGATCAACGAAAACCCGGTGCTGCACGACAAGCGCGAGAAAGCCTACAAGATACGTGAGATCACTTTCCCGGACGTGCAGGTGGGAAGCGTTCTGGAATACGAATACAAGCTGGAGCAGAAACGCGCCGTGCTGTATGACCGGTTCCTGTTCATGAAAGAGTATCCGGTGCTCAAAGCCAATTTCATCATGCGCAATTCGAAAATGCTGCATTTCTCTTACGAGCCGAACAATTTCTCGGTCAAGCCCACGCTGGTGATGGACGACCGTTTCAACAACATCGAGACCCAGTACAACACGGATGTGCGCAACAAGCTGCGCACCATCGATGTTTCCGACAGCCCGGACAAATGGCAGTTCTTCGGGCACCAGTATTTCGAGGTCTCGCTCGACACGGTGCCGGCCTATCCGGCCAAAGTCCCGTTTGTCGCCACGTACATGGATATTTCGCCGCGGATCGACGCCTTCATGCGCGATGCGGTCAACGTTATCAAGTACACCGACACCGAGTACCGTCTGCGCCCCACGTTTTTCAGCCAGAGCTGGAACCACGTGCTGCACCGCATGACCATGAACTATCTGACCAATGAACGTCAGGCGCGCCAGGCGAAAACCGATATCGCCTCCGCCATCGCCGGGGCCTCCACGCCCGAGGAGAAAGTCACCGCCGCGGTGTCCTGGGCGCGCAAGAACATCAAGTTGCTTCCCGACCTCAACAGATGGGAGGCTTTCTACTGGTCGAGCAAGCCGCAGACCCCCGACAACCTCCTGCGCGCCAAGGCCGGCAACGCCGATGACATCAATTTCTTCCTGGTGTCGGCCCTGCAGCTCAACGGCCTGTCGGTCTATCCGGCCTACGCCAAGAGCCGCAACCGCGGCGCTTTCGATATGAAACTGACCATCGAGACCCAGTTCGACAGCCCGCTGATCGCCCTGGAAGTGGCGAGCCGCCGCTTCAAGTTCTGGCAGCCCGCCTGCGAGGTCGCCATGCCGGCCGACTATATCGACCCGGCGCTGGAAGGTGTGATGGCGATAGTCAACCAGAGCGGCGAGAACGATGTGACTTTTGTCAACGCCGAGGTGCCGATCCTCGAACCCGAAAAAAGCAAGGAAGAGATCGAGGCCAGCCTGACCCTGGCTGCGGACGGTACGCTGAGCGGCCAGCTTAAGCAGAGTAACTCCGGCCATGTGGCGGCCGAGGTCAAGCAGATCCTGACCGCGGCCGGCGAGGCCGGGAGCCAGGCCGCCTGGGCCGCCGGTATCGAGGGCATGTTCGACAACCTCAGCGTCACCGGCGGCTACAAGGCCGATGATCCAACGCAGCCCGCCGACGGTTTCAATGTCAGCGCGGATGTCAGTATCAAGGGTGCGGCGCGCGCGGTGAGCGGCAACCTGGCGCTCAAGGGCGCCGTGCTCACCGACCCGTTCACCAGCCGCCTGACCGGCGAGCCCCGCGAATACAATGTCGTAGTCCCCTACATGGGGGATTTCGAGAGCACGGTCAACCTGGCCCTGCCGGCCGGTTACTCTGTTTTGGACAGCCTGCCCGCTCCGCTCGAGCTGCGCACCAAGGGGTTCTTTTACAGCCGGAACATCATCTCGGACGGCGCCAAGCTGCAAATTAAGCGCAAGTTTTCCATGGGTTTGCAGAATATCGCGGCCCGCAGCTACGATACCCGCTACGCCAACCTGTTCAAGCAGATCCGGGATGCCGAGAATGCGGAGATTATCCTGAAGAAGAAGTAAGAAGGCCGGGACAGAGAACACTGAAGCCGCACGGGTCGAGAGTTGCCCGTGCGGCTTTTTTTGTCACGGCGCCGGAAGTTGTCGGGAGCAGGTATCCGACTGGCCGGCTGGAGCGAGAGCCTGGCCTGAAAGTAACTTGATTTTTTATATATATTTTTTCGCGGCTCTTGATAAAGACAAGAATACTATATATAGTATGTATGCAAAACAATGCTTCGCTATATGGTGTTTAAAAACCTCTGTGGGGAGTATTCTGATGCAGGTTGGCGATATGAGGAGCAAGGGCGAATCCGCCCGGGCGGAGCAAGGGATCATCAACCGCCTGAAACAGGCAAACGGCGCCCCGAAAGACGAGGATTCCGGAGCCGGGGCTGAACCGTTCCGCTACGGGGAGCGCCTGGAGCGCCTGTTCACCCGGCCGGAGGAGGATGTCTACTCCACCGTGGAATGGGGCAAGCGCCCGGTGAAAATCACCGACCACGCCAGCGGACGGGTGATTTTCGAGGGCGAGAGGTTCGAGTTCCCCTCCGCCTGGTCCGACACGGCCTGCAAGATAACCGCCAGCAAGTATTTCAAGAAATCGAGCCAGTACACCGAGACCAGCCTGCGCCAGCTTATCGACCGGGTGGCCGACACGGTGGCGCTCAAGGGGGATGAGGCGGGCTATTTCCTGGACCCGGAGGAGCGGGAGACGTTCCGCGCCGAGCTCAAATACGTGTTGCTGCACCAGCGGGCCTGTTTCAACAGCCCGGTGCTGTTCAACATCGGAGTGCCGGGCGAGCGGCCCCAAGCCTCGGCCTGCTTCATCAACTCGGTCAAGGATGACATGGCGGACATCAGCCGCCTGATCGTGACCGAGGGCCAGATATTCAAGTGGGGCAGCGGCTCCGGGGTCAACTACAGCACCCTGCGCGCCGAGGGTGAGCCGCTCAGCACCGGCGGCACGGCCAGCGGACCGTTGAGTTTCATGAAAGTGCTGGACGCCAACGCCGGGGCGATCAAGTCGGGCGGTAAGAGCCGCCGCGCGGCCAAGATGTGTATCCTGAACGACGACCACCCCGACATCGAGCGGTTCATCGACTGCAAGGTGATCGAGGAGCGCAAGGCCCACGCCCTGATCGACGCGGGCTACGATGACTCGATCTGCGGCGAGGCCTACAGCACTGTCACCTACCAGAACGCCAACAATAGCGTGCGGGCCACGGACGAGTACATGCGCGCCGTGGAGGAGGGCGGCAAATGGTCCCTCAAGTCCCGCACCTCGGGCGAGACGGTCCGGGAGGTGGAGGCCAGGGCCATGTTCCGCCGGATCGCCGAGGCGGCCTGGATCACCGGCGACCCGGGCATCCAGTTCGACACCACGATCAACGAGTGGCACACCTGCCCCCGCAGCGGTCGGATCAACGCCTCCAACCCGTGCAGCGAGTACATGTTCCTGGATGACAGCGCCTGCAACCTTTCCTCGATCAATCTGTTGCACTATGTCGCCGGGCGCGGCTCGTTCCGGGTGGACCAGTTCGCCCAGACCGTGCGTGTGATGATCCTGGCCCAGGAGATAATCTGCGGCTTCGCCCAGTACCCGACCGAGGACATCACCCGCAACTCCTTCGATTTCCGTCCCCTGGGCCTGGGCTACACCAACCTGGGCGCAATGCTGATGGTCCACGGGGTGGCCTATGATTCCGATCCGGGCCGGCAGATCACCGCTGCGCTAACCGCCCTGATGCACGGCCTGGCCAATGAGACCAGCGGCTGGATCGCGGGCCGGGTGGGGCCGTTCGCCGCCTGGAAACTGAACGAGAAAGCGATGTGCCACGTGCTGGACAAGCACCGCGGCGCCCTGCTCGATCTTACCGAGCCGGAGGATGAGCCGCCCGTGTTCTACAGCAACCTTCTGCGCCAGGCCCGCGCCAGCTGGGACCGTCTGTGCGTGGAGCGCCTCTACCCGCAGGGGTACCGCAACTCGCAGGTTACGCTGCTCGCGCCCACCGGTACGATCAGTTTCTTCATGGACGCGGTCACCACCGGGATCGAGCCGGAGCTTTCGCTGGTAAAGTACAAGAACGTGGTGGACGGCAGCGTGCTCAAGCTGGTCAACCCGCTGGTGCGACGGAGCCTGGAATACATGGGCCTCGACCGTGAGACTGTCCGCCGCGCCGAGGAGCATATCGCCGAGCACGGCAGCCTGGAGACTTTCGAGCTGCCCGAGGCGCAGAAAAAGGTGTTCGCCACCTCGCTGGGCCAGCCGGACTGCGTGACCACGCTCAGCCCCGAGGCCCACGTGCGGATGATGGCCGCGGCGCAGCCGTTCCTCTCGGGCGCTATTTCGAAGACAGTCAACATGCCGGCCCACGCCACGGTGGAGGATATAGAGAGCCTCTACCTGCAGGCCTGGAAGAGCGGGCTCAAGTCCATCGCGATCTACCGGGACGGCTGCAAGCGCAGCCAGCCCCTGCAGACTAAGAGCCAGAAAAAGGCCAGCGCCCCGACCGAGGTGGCAACCGTGCCCAAGCGCCGCCGCCTTCCCGCCGAGCGCCAGGCGATCACGCACAAGTTCGAGATCGCCGGCCACCAGGGCTATGTCACCGCCGGGATGTATCCGGACGGCAAGCTGGGGGAGATTTTCATCCTGATCCACAAGGAGGGCTCGATCCTGTCGGGCCTGCTCGACTCGCTTGGAATAGTCACCAGCATCGCCCTTCAGTACGGCGCCCCGCTGGAGGTGCTGGTGGACAAGATGATGCACATGCGCTTCGAGCCCAGCGGCATGACCGGCAACCCGCAGATACCGATGGCCAAGTCGGTGGTGGACTACATTTTCCGCTGGCTGGGCTCGCGCTTTCTGACCGCCGGGCAGCAGGAGTCGATCGGCATCCGGCGGATCAAGGCGGATGAGGAGGTGCTTGAGGAGCTGAGCCGCCCGCGGGGCCTGTCCGGTCAGGAGGAGACGCTGGGGCAGCAGATGAAGTTCGACCTGGTGGGGGATGCACCCAACTGCGCCAACTGCGGCAGTATGATGGAGCGCCGCGGCTCCTGCTACACCTGCCCGGCCTGCGGTGACACCAGCGGCTGCAGTTGAAAAGGGAGATTTATTAGAATCGTTTTTGGGTGCGGTAGCAAAACCGCATTCCCGTGTCATGAGATACTGGGAAGGCGTCACTTGTTGTAGGAAGGAGGTGATGCCAAATGGCTAAAACAACCAATGGTCGTAAAATAGTATCCGTTCGTCCGTACACTCGGAAAGTTAACGGTAGACCGGTTAGGGTAACGCGTCACAGACGCTCAACACCTAATTAATTAGGTTGAAAAGCTGCCGCACCCATTCCAGAATTACATTTCATTTCTTTTAGGGCGCCCTTGAGGCGCCCTTTTTTCTGCCGGCACTGGAAAAAGTGCCACCCCTTGCCCTATAATGAGATGAGGCTTTCTGACAACAAATCCTCATTCCTGGAGGGCAAGATGAGCACGCGGTTCAAGGAACTGGTGATCTCAGGGCCGTTCGGGCTGGTCAAGGGCTTTCTGTTGGGCTACCGCGCGGGGTGTGGCGGCAGTTTCGGGTATTTCTTCCACCGCAAGTCCGGCATCCGCCGCGACACCCTGGCCGAGCTGGTCAAGGAGGCGCTGGAGGTGGAGAATTACGTGCATGTCTGCCTGGAGGAAAGCGCGGTCGAGGGTTTCGGCCGGGCGTTGGCGGCCTGCCGGGATTGTCTCGGGCTGGAGGTGAGCCAGGTCAGGGACATAACCGGAGCGCATTTCGGGTTCTCTTTCAACCTGAACAACCGCGAGCTGGCCGACCAGGTGAAAAAGGTTTTCTCCGCCGTGCCGGAGGGAGTGAGCCTTGAGGGTTACGCCCCTGAGGAGAAGGACTCGCAGTACATGGCGCACCACGGCGGCACAGTGGGTTACGCCCCGCTGCACGATTACACTTTCACCGGCCAGGGCGTGGCGGCAGGAGACTTCTCCGGAGTGATGGACCTGTTCCTGCGGGCCCGGCGCATGCCGCAATCCAGTATCCTTCTGCTGGGCGAGATGAGCCTGGAGTTCGGGAGCTGAGGTTCGGCCGGTGATAAACGGAATGTAGAGCCGGGGGCGCGGAGTAGTGCGTCCCCTGCTGTTCTTGCCCTATTCAACCGGCCGGTCCCACCAGGTGCGCGATGTAGAACGCCGCGGCTGCGGCCAGCCCACCGGTGACCGCGGTCTGAAGGCCGCTTTTCAGGAGGTTCAGCCCGGTGAAATGGCCCTTGACCGCCCCGAAGACCAGCAGCGCGGTCAGGGTGAAAGCCACCGAAAAGTGCAGCGCCTCGCCCAGGGTGGGGACAAGCATATAGGGCGCCAGGGGGATCAGCCCGCCTGCGATGTAGGACAGAGCGATAGTCAGGGCGCTGCGCCGGGCGCGGCCGGGAACAGGCTTTTCCAGCCCCAGCTCGAAACGCATCATGAAATCGACCCAGGCCTCGGGGCGCGACCGCATGGCGTCGAGCACCGGAGTGATATGCTCCTCGGCCAGGCCGTACTCGCGGAACACAACCGCCACTTCCTCGGCCTCCTTTTCCGGGACTTCCTCCACCTCGCGCCATTCGCGGTGCAATTCGCTCTCGTAGTGCTCCCGGTCGGTGCGGGCGGCCAGATAGCCTCCCAGACCCATCGCGATCGAGCCGGCCACGATCTCGGCCAGCCCGGCGGTCACCACGATTGCCGACGAGGCGGCAACCCCGGAAAGCCCGGCCGCCAGGGCAAACGGCACGGTCAATCCGTCCGACATGCCGATAACTATGTCGCGCACGGTTTCACCGGCGGTGAAATGCTTCTCGATATGCTCAGCAGACGGCATGGCCCTCTCCCTGAAAAAGACCGGATCTGAGATTTTCCCACCTTCGATATAAGAGAAAAAGGACCTGCCCCTAAGGACAGGTCCTTTTATCTTGCCGTATACTTGAGAGTAAGGCAAGAAACAGCTTTGCCAGCGTGGGCCTATCACGCGCAGTTTCTCATGCATCAGCCCGCTGGGGTAAACAGCCGGCTCAGACTGTGTGGAACTCCCAGCCCTTGCGGAACTCGGGCTTGAGATACCTGTTCGCCTCGTTGTTGTTGGAGAAACGCATGCGCTCGGCGTCCCAGAGCAGCTTGCCCTCGAAATGCAGGGCGATCGAGCCCAGCAGGATCCACTCGGTGAACGGCCCGGCCACGCTGAAATTGGAGCAGGCCGGATCGCCGCCCTTGCAGGCGCGGATCCAGTCGCGGTGGTGGCCCGGCGAGCGGGTCAGGAACCGCGGCGGGTTCTTGAAATCCACCATCCGCTCGGCGGGCAGCAGGCGCACGTTGCCGGCGTAGCTGTCCGTGGTGAGGATGCCCTTGTCGCCGATGAAAATGGCCCCGTTGGCCTGGTCCGGCGGGCGGCGCGGTTTTTCACCGTCGGCCGGGGGCTCGGGCTTGAGCGGCGCCAGCCCGTGGCCCACATCCAAACCCCAGCCGAGAAGCAATTGATCCTCGGGGATTCCGGCCGGACGCATGGGCACGTCTTTCATCGCGTCATACCAGGTGAGCTTGAGCGGCGGCATCGACCCGCGGGCCGGGAACTCGAAACGGATCACCGAGGCGCTGGGGAACGACAGGTCGTTCTTGCCCTCCTGGCGCACCACCTCCACGCTCGTGGGCGGTCCCAGGCGCAAGGCCATGTGCGGCGCGCCCAGGATATGGCAGGCCATGTCGCCCAGCGCCCCGCAGCCGAAATCGAAGAACCCGCGCCAGTTGAACGGCAGGTAGAACCCGGCCTCACCCGCGGGGGCCGCGCCGGAGGTGAAAGGCCGCATTCTGGCCATGCCCAGCCAGAGGTCCCAGTCCAGGCCGGCGGGGACCGGCTCGGGGGCCGGGACCTGGCTCATGCCCTGGGGCCAGATCGGACGGTTGGTCCAGGCGTGGACCTCGGTCACGTTGCCGATTTCGCCCGACCAGATCACCTCGGAGGCCAGGCGGGTGCCCTCGTTCGAGTAGCCCTGGTTGCCCATCTGGGTGGCGACCTTGTACTTTTCGGCGGCCTTGGTCAGTTGGCGCGCCTCCCAGACCGTGCGGGTCAGGGGCTTTTCCACGTAGACATGCAGACCGCGCTCCATGCACCAGATCGCGGGCGTGGCGTGCATGTGGTCGGGGGTGCCGACTATGACCGCGTCGATCCCCCGGCCCTCCTTGTCCAGCATCTTCCTGAAATCTTTGTACTTCCTGGCGTTCGGGAATTTGGCGTAGGTCTCGGCGGCCTGACGGTCATCCACGTCGCAGAGGGCCACGATATTCTCGGACGTGCAGCCGTCGATGTCCCCGGCGGCCCGTCCCCCGGCCCCGATCGAGGCGATGTTCAGCTTCTCGTTGGGGGATTTGTAGCCCAGGCGGCTCAGGGAGGGCACACTGCCGAACCCGGCCGCCGGGATCGCCCCGGCGAGCAGGCTGCCGTAGAAGAAAAAGCTGCGTCTTGAGATGTGGTTGTCCCCGTTTGACATGCATCGCCTCCTTCTGCTCTCTGTTTACTGCGCGGCCGGTCGTGGTGGTTCTGGGCGGGGCCGGGCGCGCTGTGGGCCCGGCGAGGCTCAGGTGGGATGTCAAGCTGTCACCTACGGATAATAGCACCAGCGCGGCGGGTTGAAAATGGTTTTTTTCAGCCGGACGTGGGTTTCTCGAAATTGAGCGTGTAGGCCAGACTGCCGCCGAAGGATGCTCTCTGGCGGAATCCGGCCGATACGGCCAGGCGCGCCACTTTGCCGCGGGGCTGGAAATGCGGGTCGAAAATCAGCTCGGTCACAGAGAGCACACCTCCCGGCTTGAGCGAATCGAAAATCTCTTTCAGGGCTGCCTCGGGCTGTGGAATTTCGCCCAGCACCGTGACCAGCAGCGCCCGGTCGAACCGCCCGCGCTCCAGCCGGCCCTGGCCGGCCCCGGCCTCGATCAGGGTTATGTTCTCCAGGCCCTCGGCCCTCGCCCGGGCCCGGACCCGCTCCAACATCCCGCGCTGGATGTCCAGGGCTGTCACCTGTCCTTGCGGCCCCACGCTCCCGGCCGCGGGAATGGTCAGCCGCCCGGGGCCGCAGCCGGCATCCAGCACGGCCAGGCCGGGGCGAAGGTCCAGGCGCGACAGGATCACCGCCGCCCGGCCGGTGCGGCAGAACGGGTTGTCCAGCTCCACCAGCCAGCGCAGCCAGGACGGGCAGGGCAGGGAGCGCCGCCCGGAGGCCAGACGCCAGGCGAGGCTGACCAGAATGAACAGGCCGAGAAGCCCAAACAGGGTTTTCAGCACTTTTTATCCCAAGAGGATAGGCCGGGTAAAAAGAAAAGAATATTACAGTGCTGAGGATAAAAGACGGCTTGAGGGTTGTCAAGCCGGGTTGTGCGGAAAGAGAAAAAAACGTTGACCGGCGAAAAGGTAATAAATTATACTTACTGCAATCCTCAAATCCAGGGAGGTAGGTATGGTTTTTCGTAAAACTGCTTTTCTACTGGTCCTCAGTCTGGCTGTGTGCTCCACAAAGCAACAGAGTCCCACTCCTGCGACGGTACAGACTGCGCCGCCCGAGGTGGCTAAGCCCGAAGTAAGGAATACCTCCCCTATTCTGGTAAAGTTCTCCGAGGAGGGCGGACCGCATGCGTATGTATGCCTCTTGCGGCCGGAGGCGTTTCCCGAGTTGCCGGAAAAATTCTGTTCCTGGCTGACCCGCAACGGCTATCTGATCCCTCAATATCCGAATTACGGCGAGACGAATAACGTGAGGTCGGGCCAGTTTATCCAGCCCGGACAAAGAGCCTGGGCCGTGCTGGCTCTGAGAGGAATCAACCTCGATCTGATTGTATTCGACTCAGTTGCGGGAACAGAACCGGCTGTCGTCATGACTAAGCCTCTCAACACAGATCAGTCTGAGGGTAATATGAGAGATTCACTGCTGTATGTGGATCTGCTCGATGATATGAGTATGGAGAATGCCTATTTCTTTTACGGTGAAACGAATATGCCGCCGCCGTTCGTAACGGCCGAAAATGGAGACACGGTTTTTCTGGATGGGATTCTGCTCAATTGGCAGGATAAGCGTTTCTCATATTATGAGGATAAACGAACCTGGTACTATTGCAGCCAGGGTAAATGGTGCTCGATCACCGATGATTCGCTCAGGATGAGCACCATCCCGATAGACACGGCTCTTATCGCTCCGCGTGGCATCCCGACTTTGCCTGTTCCAGTTGCCGACTGGCTTGAGCAAGGAGGCTACAAGATTCCTGTTTCATTCTACGAGGAGGACAGCATCCCGGACAACGTTGTCCAAGCCGATTTTGACGGCATAGGGGAGCCGGACATTGCCCTGCTGGCGGTTCGGGACACCACTCAGTTCCTTCTGATGTTTCCCGAAGGCAGGGCGGATACGGTGCTTGAGGTCCTGAAACATCTTTTCGTGCCCGGAGCTGATGCCCAAAAAAGAAAAGCCTTCATCTGGATTACTATTGCTGCGGCGGACAAGAAGTACATCCTGGAGCATTACGAATACTATGGTGGCAACGAGCCGCCCAAGCAGATCGATCACCTGGGTATCAATTATATTTTCATCGAGAAAGCCTCGACTGTTTATTATCTCGAAAACGGGCAGTGGCTTGAATTTAGCGGAGCAGACTGAACCGCGCAGGGAAGGTTCCGTCCATCCACCGGAGTGGGGGACAGCTCGCTGCCGTATATTGACCAACCCCTAATAAAACGCTTCCCAGTGTACAAATAGAGAAGCCGCCCGGCTCTGTGCGCGCCGGACGGCTTCCTTTGTTCATGTTTCTGAATCAGACTATTCTATGCGTTCCTGAATCTTTGCTTCCGGTTCATGGGTTGATGACCTTCAGAAGACACAAAACCCCGAGCAATAACAATACCCCGCCCAGGACGAACCGGAGGTGCTTGGTCGGTATCCTGTAGGTGAGCCAGGCGCCGAAAAGCGGGGCTATTCCCGCGCCGATACACATAGGCAGTGTTAAATCAAGAGGAGGCGTCCCTCCCATAAAAGTCCAGATCGCAAAGCCGGTGAGGCAGATCGGCGCCTCGGCGAAATCCGTAATCCCCACCGCGGCTTTGCCGTCCACCCCGATCACCACCTGCCCGCCGGCCACCAGGGGCCCGTAGCCGCCCCCGGACAGCCCCTTGTTGAACGCGCTTATCGTGCCGATAAGGGCCAGCTTTTTCCAGGAGAAATTGAACCTTATCCCGCTCACCACCATAGCCCCGATCACCACCACCATCAGGCCGATATAGACGGACATGATGCTTTTAGGCAGTTTTATCCCCAGGATGCTGGAGATGGTGACCCCCACGATGCCGAACAGGGCTATGAAGAGCACTCTTTTCAGGTCGTTGGTGCGCCAGTGCCCAAAATCGACATTGTTGAACTTGTGGTGGCACACCGCGCTGACCAGCCCGCCGATGGCCTGGGAGATCAGGATTGCCGGGACAACGGCCTTGGGATCGAAGCCCATCAGGATAAAGGTAGGCGCTCCGAGTGTCCCGTAACCCTGACCCAGCGCGGCATCGATTACCTCGAACAGCAGGGCCAGAAGGAATATTTTCAGAGCCAGACTGGTGAACAGCAAAGGCAGGATATTCGTTTCCCAGTTCATAACTGTTCGGCTTTCATTTATCGGCACGCCATTCAGAGAGTGAGGAAACAAGATTTGAATGCAGGCCCCAACAGTGGTTCAGATCATGCCGGCCGGAAGGCGGCGGAATGAATCTGTCAGAGGTCTGCCCAGGGATAGAAAATTCCCTGGAATTCCTTGAACAAGCGCAAAGCCATAACCGATTGCTATTTCTTTAGAGGCTTCAATCTCAGCATGATGACATCGTGTGAGGCTATGCTGCCCTTGAAGGTTTTGTCTGTCTTGCCGCACTCCTTGTGCGTCCAGACATCGTAGACCTTGAAAGCCGCCTGCTTGAAATCAATCGCTCTTCCGGAAAGCGAATCCGATATGGGATGCTCGATCCACGAGAATTCAACGGTTTTGGACGTCAGTCCACGATTCAGAAAACATACGGCCCAGTCGCCGCCGGCCAAAGGCTTGAACCAGGTTTCAAGGCTGTCGTTCGAGGAATACTTGAATCCCTGTATTCCGAGAGTGTCCTGGTTAACGGCGATGGCCTCTTTATTAGTCAGTATTTCAAGGGTCTCTTTGGGCATGTTCCTCAAGTCGTTACCCGAGATCAACGGGGCCGCCAGCATGCACCACATGGAAAAATGGGCGCGGTCCTCGCTGACCGTCAGGCCATTTCCGACTTCCAGCATGTCCGGGTCATTCCAATGGCCCGGTCCGGCGTACTGGCGCAACTCGACCTGGAGGTCGAGGATGTGCAAAACACCCAGTGATTTCCAATCGCCATGGTCGACATCCCCGTCGAAAGCGACTCCGATATCGCCGGTAGTGCGCCAGAGGTTGCCGATATTTTTGCCCCAAAGCCAGGGTTTGTTGCTGCCCCACTCGCAAATGCTGAATACGATCGGGCGTCCAGCTTTGAAAAGCGCGTTGCGCATGGTCATATATGCGCCCTCCGCGTTCAGCCCCTCCGTATTGCAGAAATCGTATTTCAAGTAATCCACACCCCACTCCGCGTAGCGCATCGCGTCCTGGTATTCATAGCCACGGCTGCCGGGACGGCCGGCACAGGTCTGCCAGCCGGCATCCGAGTAGACTCCAAATTTCAGTCCCTTCGAGTGGACATAATCGGCCAGCGCTTTCATGCCGGACGGGAACCGCTCGGGGTCAACCTGGATGAAGCCGAGGCTGTCGCGTTCCCCGTGCCAGCAGTCATCGATATTGATATACTGGTAGCCTGCCTCTTTCATGCCGTTGCTGACCATCGCATCCGCTATTTCCCGGATCATGGCTTCATTCACATCGCAGTTGAACTTATTCCAACTGTTCCAACCCATCGGCGGGGTCTTGGCCAAACCATCAAATTTTTGTGCGGATGCATTTGAGACACAGAACGCGAGCAGCAGCCAGAGCAGGTTTTTCATTTCAATCTCCGGGAAGAAGCCGTCCGTGAAGCGCCTTTTGTGTTTTTAGAGCATTTTGTAAAACAGTTAGAAATAATTAAGTTGCATGGAAGTGTCAAGTCGATTCTGGTAATTCGCCCGGCAGAGGAATGTCAAGCCGGGACCGTGGAGGAGCAGCGTTTCCACGGGGGGCAAGCTCCAGACACCGGAACAGTCACCATCCGCCGGCCGCGATTGCCTTTGACAACCCGGCATGTCGATAAAAAAAGCCGCTGGGGTGTCCCAGCGGCCTTCTCTATATCTTTGGCGTCCCCAAGGGGATTCGAACCCCTGTTGCCGCCGTGAAAGGGCGGAGTCCTGGGCCCCTAGACGATGGGGACGCGTAAGCTGCGGTTTCATGCCTGCGAGACGCGAAATCTAAAGCCGGACCCGCTTTCTGTCAAGTCTCAAGGACTTCCACTCTTTCCGTGCCACGCCCGTTCAACCGAAAACCTCCCTTAATAGCGCCTCCGGGATGTCGATACCCTCGCGCACGGCCGTTGCCCTGCGGCTCAGGGTCCCCTCACCTGGCAGGCGCACCGGTCGTGCCGGGTCGGCCGGACGCGCGCAGTGCACCGCCGCGGAAAGCTCCTCCAGGCTGCTCTCGTACTGTTCCAGGCTCACGAGCAGGTCGGGCTTGAACGCCATTACGGTCAATCCGTAGTCCTGGCCCGGCTCCGGCACTGCCGCGCTGCCTATGACCGCGCTGGTCAGCACCTGCACGGCCAGGGCCAGGGCGTAACCCTTGTGAGCGCCGAACGGCAGCAACGTGCCGCCGTCGATAGCCGCCTGCGGGTCGGTGGTGGGATGTCCCGCGCTGTCCAGGGCCACGCCCCCGGGCAGGGAGCGGCCCTCGGCTATCGCCACCCGGCACTCGCCGTAGGTCACGGCCGTGGTCCCGAAATCCACCACCAAGGGCTCCTGGCCGTTTCGCGGGAAAGCGAAAGCCACGGGGTTCGTGCCCAGCACTGCCTCTGTCGCGCCGAACGGGGCGGCGAAAGGCGAGCAGTTGGCGAAACACATCCCGACCAACCCAGCCCGGGCGCACATCCCGGCGAAATAGCCGATCGGCCCGGTGTGCGTGCAGCCCCTGGCCCCGGCCAGGGCGATCCCCGAGGCCGCGGCCAGCTCGGCCGCCTTGGCCGCGGTGTGCCAGGCGACTAAATATCCCAGCCCCTGGCGACCGTCATACAAAGCCCCCACCGGCATGGTCCTGAGCCACACTCCCGGCCTGTGGCCGCGCCTGTCCAGGTGGTTGAGCATTGGGCGCACCCGGATCAGCCCGTGGCTGCGCCGTCCGGCGGCCTCGGTCTCAGTCAGGATCGCGGCCAGGCGCGCGGATTCCTCCGGCTCCAGCCCGTGGGCGGTGAAAAGCCCGCTCAGGCGTTCTTTCAGCTCGCGGGGCGACATTCTCGGCATTCCGTCTCCTCCCTTTCCGGTCGATTCATTTGAAAAGTAAGCTCCGGGGCATTATTTTACAAGTCAGGGCGGACAGTGACCGCAGCCGGTCGCCGACGGCCCGGTGAGGGAATGTGCCCGTGGATTGCGGGCCTTTTTTATGCGAGACTGGGGAGCTACGAAAGAGGGGAGAGTTGAGATAAAATGCGATTGACCGGACTTGATTTCGACCAGAGTACGGTCCTGGACCTGATGCGCGAGGCCGGGGCCCTGGCTTTGAGCTATTTCGGCAAGGTGCGCACCGAGCGCAAGCACGACAATTCCGTGGTCACCGCGGCCGACCGGGCGGTGGAGGCCCTGGTGCGCAAGCGGCTGGCGGGAATCACCCCCGGCTTCCAGGTGCTGGGCGAGGAGGCAGGCTACGCCGGGGCGCATGAGAACGGCGGGCCGACCTGGGTGCTCGACCCGGTGGACGGCACCAGCGCGTTCGCCGCGGGCCTGCCGGTCTGGGCCGTGTCGCTGGGGCTGATCGAGGCCGGACGCTCGGTCTGGGGCGCGGTGTGCTGCCCTATGCTGGATGAGCTGGTCTACACCGACCTGGAGGGCACGGTGCGCCGCAACGGCCAGCCGTTCCCGGCTGAGGCCGCCGCGCCCCTGGACAACGAGTCGGTGCTGTACGTGCCCTCGGACGTGCACCGCTGTTTCTGGATCGATTTCCCGGGCAAGGTGCGCTCGCTGGGCAGCGCCGCCTACCACGGCCTGTTGACAGGACGGGCCGGGACCGCCGGCTCCCTGCAGGGGAAAGTCTACCTCTGGGACGCCGCGGCGATCCTGGCGATCAACCGCGCCTGGGGCATGCGGATCGCCACGCTGGACGGCGCCCCGGTCACGGCCGCGTTCTGGAGCGCCGACAAGAGCCTGCCCGAGCCGATCCTGTTCTGCCGTCCCGAGCATTTCGATTCCCTGACCGCGGGCATAAAAAAACAACAGCCCCCGGCCTGAGGCCGGGAGCTGTTGCCAGAGCGGTTCCACACCGGGACTGCCCGGCGCGGCTATTGTTTCGAAAAATGACGGTAGAGCAGCCAGGTGAGCAGGCTGGCGAACAGGAACACTGCCAGCGGGATTATCACGCCCAGGCTGGGATGACCGATCGGCTTGAGTATCTCCAGGTCCATCAGGCTTTGCCCTCCCGGTTCGAGACCTCACCCCACTCCACGATACTGTCCAGCTCCGCGAGGTACATTTTCTGCTTTTTCTCGTAATCCTCGCTGACCCGCTTGAGCTTGGGGTCAATGATCACGAACATCCCGACCGCACAGGCCACGGCGTTTATCGTGAGCAGGTAGCCGCTCCACTGGTTCAGCAGCATCAGGGCCATTCCGCCCAGGATGTTGAAATAGCTGAGTGCGGCGAGGATTGAGGCCACGAGGTCCTCCCGTGACCACTCGGGATAGCTCGGGGCCTGGACATGTTCCGGGGACGGTGCGCTCATCGGCTTATCTCCCAGAGGGCGTGGATTGGCGAATGTCTGATCGAATATAGACCGGCGGCGGCGGGCTGTAAAGAAAAAATCGACACTTGGACCTCAAATCAGCGGTTCCCACCTGTTTCCTTTAGAATGGATTGCCCACAAAAAGAATCATTATTGGTATAACATAATAAATTATAATCAAATGCAAAAATCAAAACATGTTCTTTACTATTCAAAAAACATTTAACTTGACATGTCGTGTCTATTGTGATTAGGTTTGAACTGTGCTGTGCCAACCTTAATCTTTTTCTGTAAAGGGTCTTACATTATTGGGGAGGGTTTATGAAAGCAATTGGCGCGCTTAATGCTTTTGCATGTGCTGTTATGATGGTGGTAATTGTTTTTGGCGCTGGTTGTGGAGTTATTTTTAAGGGCTCGAATCAGCATATTGCAGTAATGTGCAGCCCGGACGCAAGGTTGGCAATTCAACCGGACGGGATGGAGCAGACTACGCCGACCTCGCTGGAGTTGGCGCGGAACAAAAATTATGTTTTGACTTTCTCAAAAGAAGGTTATGAATCTAAGAAAATTGAGATCAGAAAGACAGCCAGCGCTGGAATAATCGTGCTGGATGTTGTCCTGACCGGTCTTGTCGGAGTCGTTGTCGACGCTGCAACCGGTTCCTGGTACAATCTCAGGCCGGAAAGTGTTTCCGTTGAACTTGTCAAACAAAGTACAAGTCTGGTCCCCACAGAAAGCGATCAGATTCAGGTGACGATTGATGGTTCTACTGAGGAAACGGTGAAGATTACTTCGTCGGTGCCCGGAGTTAACGTAACAGTTGAAGAAATGGGGAGATAATATCAGTTTTCCGACGGGTGGATACAGGTGGAGACAGGCACAGGGGCCTGCCTCTACAGGTTCAATCCCTTCCTCGAAACAAGTAGGGGCGGGTTAAAAACCCGCCCCTACTTTTTATCGTCATCCAAGTAAAGCTCAGGCTTTGAGCCGCTTCTCCAGGCTGTCCAGCTCGGTGAGCAACTCGGCGGGCAGCTTGGCGCCGAATTTCGGGTAGTGCTCGCTGCGGACCGAATCGATCTCGCGCAGCCAGCCCTCGCGGTCCACTTTCAGCAGCTCGGCCATGTCCTCGCGGCTCACCCCGGCGGGCGGCTCGATCGCTCCAGCGGCCGGCAGCCAGCCGATGGGCGTCTCCTGGGCCGCCCCGTTGCCATCGCAACGCTCGAACACCCACTTGAGCACGCGGCTGTTCTCGCCGTAGCCCGGCCAGAGCCAGCGGCCATCCGCGGCCTTGCGGAACCAGTTGACGAAGAAAATCGAGGGCAGCTTGTCGGCGCTGGTCATGCCGCCGATTTTCAGCCAATGGCGGAAATAGTCGCCCATGTTGTAGCCGCAGAACGGCAGCATGGCGAACGGGTCGCGCCGCACCGTGCCGGCTTTCAGGTCGAGCGCGGCCGAGGTGATCTCGGAGCCGACAATCGAACCCATGAACACGCCGTGGGTCCAGGAGCGGGCCTGGTGCACCAGGGGGACCACCCCGGGACGCCGTCCCCCGAACAGGATCGCGCTGATCGGCACGCCGGCCGGGTCCTCCCAGGCCGGGTCGATCACCGGGCAGCCCGCCGCCCGGGCGGTGAAACGCGCGTTGGGGTGCGCGGCGGGCTTTTCGCTGACTCCGGCTTCCCATTCCTGGCCGGTCCAGTCGATCAGCTTGCCCGGCGCCGGGTGCCCGATGCCCTCCCACCAGACATCCTTGTCCGCGGTCAGGGCGACATTGGTGTAGATCGTGTCGCGCTGGACCGAGAGCATGGCGTTGGGGTTGGAGTCCATCGAGGTGCCGGGGGCCACGCCGAAGAAGCCGGTCTCCGGGTTGATCGCGTACAGGCGGCCATCCGCGCCGAACCGCATCCAGGCGATGTCATCGCCCACGGTCTCCACTTTCCAGCCCGGGATGCTCGGGATGAGCATGGCCAGGTTGGTCTTGCCGCAGGCCGAGGGGAACGCCGCGGCGATGTATTTCTTGCGGCCCTCGGGGTTGGTGATCCCCAGGATCAGCATGTGCTCGGCCAGCCAGCCCTCATCGCGCGCCACGACCGAGGCGATGCGCAGAGCCAGGCATTTCTTGCCCAGCAGTGCGTTGCCGCCGTAGCCCGAGCCGTAGGACCAGATCGTGCGCTCCTCCGGGAAATGCGAGATGTACTTGCGGTCCAGCGGGGCGCAGGGCCATTTCGCGCCGTCCGACTCCCCCGGGGCCAGCGGCTTGCCCACCGAGTGCAGGCAGGGGATGAACTCACCGTCCGCACCCAACGCTTTCAGCACCGAGTCGCCCACGCGGGTCATGATGTGCATGTTCACCACCACGTAGGGCGAATCGGTGATCTCCACCCCGATCTTGGCGATATGCGAGCCGATCGGCCCCATGGAGAACGGGATCACGTACAGGGTGCGGCCGGCCATGCAGCCCTCGTACAGCCCGCGCAGGGTGGCCTTGAGCTCCACCGGGTCGATCCAGTTGTTGGTCGGGCCGGCCTCCTCCTTGGTGCGGGAGGCGATGTAGGTGCGGTTTTCCACCCGGGCCACGTCCGAGGCGTCCGAGCGGAACAGTATGCTGTCAGGGCGCTTTTCCGGGTTCAGGCGCACGGCCAGCCCGCCGTCGGTCATCAGTTTGGTCAGACGGTCGTACTCCGCCTGAGAGCCGTCACACCACTCGATCCGGTCGGGGCGGGTCATCCGCGCTATTTCATCCACCCAGGACAACAGCTTCTTGTGTTTGGTGGGGGCAGACAATTACACCTCCTCGTTGCTTGGGATTCAAGGTTGAAGCTCAATCTTTGAGCCGCTTGATTTCAGTCATTTTCTCGTGGAGGACTGCACTCGGACAGGTGATCTACCGTCGGCAGCCCTTAAAGATACTGAAAATGAGCCGATTGTGCAAATTCATGGTCTGAAAGCAGTAAGCCCTCCTGAGTCTGTCGTTGAACGCTTGGCAGGCCCGGTTTTCTCTGCGTTTCGCGGAGGGTTTCCACCTCGGAAACGGCCTCCGACTCCCGAAAAAGAAAAAAGGCGGCCCCCCGGCCGCCCGTCACGATACCCCGATTCTGTTAAGATGAGGTGGCTATCGTTGTCCCGGACGGCGCTCCCTGTGTTGTTTCTGCCGCTCGCGGTACTGACGGTAATAGAAACCGGTTCGCGCCGGTTCGAGCTTTTCGAGTTCAGTCAGGCTGGGCAGCTTGCCGGTCAGCACCGGACGCAGCTCGCGGTCCTCGCCGCGCAGTATCTCTCGTACCTCGGCGGGTTTGACCTCGCCGGACTGGATGTCTTTCCACAGCTCCAGACGGTCCTCGATGCGGCGCTTGAGCACCGTGGCCTCGACCAGGCGGGCCTCGGGCAGGCGCGCCCTTCCGAGCAGCGTGTCAAGGTCTTCCCGTCCCAGCCCCAGGTTGTAGGCCACCGCACCGCTGGCCGGCGCGCGCAGCAGGAACCGGTTGGCCAGGCTGAGCCGGGCCCTTGAGACGTTCACCACCGGCAACGGGTCACGCGGGTCGAGGCCGCGGGCGCGGCGGAACAAAATCAGGGCCAGCACCTGGAAACCGGTGCTCAGGCTCAGCTCGCCCAGGCCGTTGAACAGCCGGGCCAGCGGGGTCTCGAGCACCGCCAGGCGGCGCGACTGATCGAGGGACTCCCCGAACCGCTGCCGCTGGGCCGCCGGGCCGCCGTTGCCAGCCAGACGAGCCAGGCCGCGCTCCACTCGCGCGCGCCATCTTTCGAACACCGTGTCCTGCACCGGGTGATGGTATCCTTTCTCTGACAAAACAATGCCGGTTTTCAAGGTTGGAATAAATAACAGCCTGGAACAAAAAAGGCAAGCCGGATGTAAGCCGCAGGGGGATCAGGGGGTGGTGACAGCGGCGATCTGATCGTTGAGTTTCAATATCCAGCCGCGGGCCACCGGTTCCAGCTCGGGCCGTCCCAGCATGGCGCTGAATTCCTCGCTGGCGCGCCGCAGCTCGCCCACCGCCTGACGGCGGGCATCCGCATCCAGTTGCGAGCGCAGCACCGCGCCTTTCACCCGGGCCCCGTCATTCGAGGAGGTGTCGGCCGGCAGGGGGTTGAGCAGACGGCTGGCCAGTTGGTAGTGGCTCATGGCTTTCAGGTAGTGCAGATATTCCGTGGGGCCGATTTTCACGCTCTGAAGGCCGTCTGCCGTGACCAGCAAGGCCTGGCGGAACTCATGGCCCTGGTAGTGAGCCCAGCCCAGGTTGTAGTAATCTTTCACCTGGGCGCTCAGCCCCAGGCGGCGTTTCTCCTCCAGCACCTGGCGCGACTTTTCCACCGTGCGCCGCTGAAGGTCGGCGTCGCGCGGGTTACGGCTCAGGGCGTCGCGCAGCGCCCCCAGTTCGGCCTGCATGGCCTTGAGACCGGCCGAGTCGGCGGGGGCGAGGCCGCTATCGCGCTCGGTCCGGCTGTTGAGCGCCTCCAGCACCCGGCCCGGGCTGACCGAATCCGGCAGCGGGAAAGAGGTGTCGGACGGAGCTGCCGTGACCGCCACGGCGCTGTCCGTTTCCTGGCTCCCGGCGATACGGAACGGTCCGGCCGGGGCGTCGAGCGAGTCGACCTGCACGATTTCCGTTTTGCGGCCCAGCATGCCGGTACGCCCCAGGATCACCGCCAGCGAGGCCCCGGCGGCCGCGGCCACCAGGAAGCCGATGAAGACCTTGAGCAGAAGAAACAGCATGCGGCGGTCTTTCTCGGGCGGCTTGCAGGTACGGGGGATGGAACTCCAGCGCATGCGCCTGCCGGTCAGGTGGCTGAGGTAACTGATGTACCTGTCCTCGTTCGGGTTGCCGTAGACCGTACGCTGCAGGATGTTGCCGATCTTGAGGAAACGGTTGAAATCGGCCCGGCAGGCGTGGCAGCTTTCCAGGTGGGCCTCGATGGGGGCGCGCAGGTCGGAGGGGATGTCGCGGCCCTCCACCTGGGCGAGCAGGCCTTTCAGTTCCGGACAGGTATCGGGCATCGCGGGGACGCTTTCTGGCTGACTGTTCCGGTGCGATGTTCACAATGTGGCCGCGGGTCGGCTATATTATGAACCCGGCCCCGGCGGCTGTCAAGGCCGCCGACACTGCCGCGGGCCGCCCGGCGCGGCCCTCCGGCGGGCGCAAAGCCGCAAGCCACGGCGCTTGCGGAATTAAAAGCGTTGACACTTCTCCTGTCGGAGGTTAGCTTTTATTTTGCCGCTCCAAGCGCCGTACACTGCTTGGGACACTCCGGGGCGGACAGCGTAACCAAAGGCCGGGGACGGAACGGATGCAATGGATCAGCAGGCTCCTCATCACTCTCGCCGTTTGCCTCGGGCTGGGCGCTGTCGCCTGCGGGGACGGGTCGGCCGACCACGAGCGGCGCGGCGACAAGTACATGTTGAGCGGCTCCTACGATGACGCCCTGGCCGAGTACCTGATGGCCCAGCGTATCCGCGGGGTCACTCCGGAGCTGGTGCGCAAGATCGGCAAGGTGTACGTCAAGAAGAGCGATTTCTTCCAGGCCAAGAGCTACCTGGACCGCTATTTCAGCACCCTGGACGCCGAGCCCGACTCCTCGGTGCTGCTGGATTATTTCCAGATCGCAATCGAGCGGGGCCAGGCCGGGGACAACGCCACCAAGGTCAAGGCCCTGGAGGAAATCCTCCGTATCGCTCCGAACTACAGCCTGGGGCCGTATTTTTTCGATCTGGCCGAGTTCTATTACGCGGCGGGGGATTACTCGCAGGCGATAGGCTATTTTCAGCGCGGGCTGCCGCTGGAGTTGAGCCTGGAGAACCGGCCGCTGTACCTGTTCCATCTGGCCGAGTGCTATGAGAAGCAGCAGGACTGGTCCAACGCGTTCCTCTATTTCGACCAGTTCCTGACAGTCTACCCGCAGGACCCGCACGCCCCCGAGGCGCTCTGGCACCGCGGCAACTGCTGCTGGCCGCTGGCCTCGGAGCTGTTCGAGAAAGAGGAACTGGACCAGGCGCTGTACTATGTGGACCAGATAATCGATTCAGGGCAGCCGCAGCACTACGTGGATGACGCCTATTTCCTGCGCGGCGAGATCCTGCTGAAACAGGAGAGCTTCGAGGAGGCGCGCGCAGCCTACCGCCAGGTGCTAAAGCTCAACCGCTATTACTACAAGGAACGCATCGCCGACCTGGCCCGTCGACGGATACTTGAAATAGACACGAAGAAAAAGGCGGAATGATCGCGCCCGCGAGCCGTGGGATGGTTAACGGAAGGGGAAAAGGATGAGGATGGACCGGCTTTTTGGATCGATAGCCCTCTGCGCCCTGCTGGCCTCACTGGCCGGTTGCGGGGCCAAGCGCCAGTATGCGCCCACGCCGGAGGGTGAGTACGAGAATGCTTACGACCTGTATCAGAAAGAGGATTATTCCAAGGCGATAGACGCACTCAAGCAGATCATCTACAAGTACCCCGGCAGCGACCTGGTGGAGCACGCCCGCTATTACCTGGCCGATTCGTATTTCCTGAACGAGGATTACGTGCTGGCGGCGGATGAGTTCGAACGCCTGAACCGTGAGTTCCCCCAGGGCCGTTTCGCCGACGTGGCGCTGTTCAAGGCCGCCCTGAGCTACGAAAAGCAGAGCCGTCGTTTCGAGCGCGACCAGACCGAGACGCTCAAGGCCATGGAGACGATCGAGAACCTGCTCTCCAAGTACCCGAACACCGAGTACGCCGATACGGCCAAGGCGCACGAGGTCCTGCTCAAGGACCGTCTGGCCCAGAAAGAATACCATACGGCCAAGTTCTATTTCGACGCGAAGCTGTACGACTCGGCCATCATCTATCTGAAAAGCGTGCTGGAGGCCTATCCGAGTGCGTCGGTGGTGCCGGCGGCGCTCTACCACCTGTACATTTCGAGCCGGCGGATGGGGTATCCGGACGATGCCAAGGATGCCCGCGACCGTCTGTGCGCCGAATTCCCGGACAACGAGTACAGCAAGCTGATTTGCGGCCAGACCGAGGAGCCGCTGAGCGGCGGGGCTGTCTCGACCACGCCCGCTACCCCCAGGGGCCAGCCCGAGGACAGCGCCCCGTCGGATACGACCACCGCACCCAACTCACCCAACTGAGCAAGCGGAGGGACGCGCGGTGCGGATCGCCCTGATCGGCGGCACATTTGACCCGGTGCACCTCGGGCACCTTATCGGCGCGGAGTGCACGGCCGAAAGCCTTCGCCTGGACCGCGTGCTGTTCGTCCCGGCGGCCGCTCCGCCCCACAAGTTCACCCGGAATATCAGCGAATCCGCTCATCGGGTGAACATGCTCCGCCTGGCGATAAAGGGCAACCCCCGTTTCGACATCCTGCTGGATGAACTCGAGCGCGGGGGGGCCTCGTTCACCGTGGACACGGTGTGCGCGGTGCGTGCCCGCTTGGCAGCCGAGGATGAACTCTATCTTGTGGTGGGTGCCGACAACCTGGTCGATTTCGACACCTGGAAAGACTGGCGCCGGATCACCGCGGCCTGCCGGATCGCCGGCCTGGAGCGGCCAGGCACGGAGCAGGCCCGCCAGGTGGTCGAGCGCAAGATGCCGGACCTGCGGGTCGAATGGGTCCGCATGCCGCTGATCGATATCTCTTCCACCCTCGTGCGCTCGCTCAGCGCGCAGGGTGGTTCGCTACGCTACCTGGTGCCTGAGCCGGTGGCGCGCTACATTCAGGAAAACGACCTTTACCGGGAATGCCGCGGCTGAACGCTCCGGCGGCGCCCGGGGACCGATTTCACGCACGGCCGGCCCGACCACGGGCCGGCTGCCGAACGGAAGTCAGCCGAGGAAAAACGATGTTATCCAAAATCGGAAAGATGATTTTCGGGGATGCCCACAAGCGCGAGACCAAGAAAATCCGTCCCACCGTGGACCGGATCAACGAAATCTGCGCCGGGCTCCTGTCCCTGAGCGACCAGGAACTGGTCGAGCGCAGCCTGGCGCTCAAGCAGGCACTCAGTTCGATCGAGGACCTCGAGGAACAGGCGGCCGCCACGGAGGAGGCCCTGCCCGAGGCTTTCGCCCTGGCCAAGGATGCCTGCCGACGCAACATGGGCCGCGAGATTTCGGTCTGCGGCCAGCCGATGGTCTGGGACATGGTGCCCTATGATGTCCAGTTGATCGGGGCGGTGGTGCTGCACCAGGGCAAGATCGCCGAGATGGCCACCGGCGAGGGCAAGACCCTGGTGGCGGTGATGCCGCTCTACCTCAACGCCCTGAAAGGCCGCGGCGTGCACCTGGT
Source organism: bacterium (assembly GCA_021372515.1). Taxonomy (NCBI): domain Bacteria; species bacterium. The sequence goes on along the minus strand of JAJFUG010000005.1, from coordinate 367 downwards.
CACGGTCAACGACTACCTGGCCCGGCGCGATAGCGAGTGGATGGGCACGATCTTCACTTTCCTCGGCCTCACTGTCGGCTGCATCCAGCACGACATGGACCCGCCCGAGCGCCAGAAAGCCTACAACTGCGACATCACCTACGGCACCAACAACGAGTTCGGTTTCGACTACCTGCGCGACAACATGTCGTTCCGCCTGGAGGACCGGGTGCAGCGCGGCCATCACTACGCCATCGTGGACGAGGTGGACAGCGTGCTGATCGACGAGGCCCGCACGCCGCTCATCATCTCGGGCCCGGTGCACGGCACCTCCGACACTTTCAAGCAGTACCGGCCGATGGTGGATGACCTGGTGCGCCTGCAGGTC
>JAJFUG010000004.1 GCA_021372515.1 bacterium | reverse complement strand
AACCCCCGTCCGCCTGCGGCGGCCACCCCCTTTGCCAAGGGGGATTCAGGACAGCCCCCTCCAGCCTCCAATCATGTGACGGCTTTTGTGGTTTTATTCCCCCTTATAAAAGGGGGATACAGGGGGTTGTGCATTTCATTCCGCCGCTGCCCCCCTACTCCTCCACCTTTCCCCTTAGCCTTTTTTTCTCCCCTTGCCTCTTTTTTGCCTCCAGGCGTTTCTCTTTCGCGGCGCGGGAGGGCCGGGTCCGCTTGCGGGGCTTGGGCGGCGGCTCCAGGGCGCGGGCAATGAGCGCCACCAGGCGGGCGCGCGCCTCCAGACGGTTGGCCTCACGGGTGCGGAACCGTCGCGCCTCGATTATTATCTCCCCCTCGGCCGTGGCCCTTTTGCCGGCCAGGCGCAGGAGGCGCGCTTGCACCTCCTGCGTCAGGACCGGGCAATCGGTCACATCGAAACGCAACTGCACCGCGCTGGCGACCTTGTTCACATTCTGGCCGCCCGGGCCGCTCGAGCGGATGAAGCTCTCGCTCAGCCAGCTTTCATCCAGGCTTATTCCGGGCGCGATATCTATCATCCGCTCGCGTTCAGCCCCTCAGGCGCGGGTTCCCGCGCGTCTCAGGGCAGCTCCTTGAGGTAGATGTTGGCGAACTGGATCGGGTCGCCGTGGTGCTGAAGGGCGATGGGGCCGGTTTCGGGCACGCCGGGAAGCTCGGCCTTGTCGATCACCAGCTTGCCGTTCTCGTACACGGTGACCACATTGCCCTCCAGGGTGATCTCGAAACGGTTCCACTCACCGATGGGCTTGTCGGCGTTCTGGATCGGAGTGACACCGCGACGCACCTCGGGCGGCATCTGCTCGTCCATCCGGTAGCCGTAGAACTCGCCCGAGCCGACCGGCCAGTTCCAGATATTCACCTGGGCCTTGGAGCTGCCCCGCAGGTAGATGCCACTATCACCGGCATCCAGGACCGGGACTTTCACCTCGGCGCCCTTCTCGTCTTTCAGGTGGCTGCCATCCGGCAGGACCACGGGCACGGTGTCGATCAAGGCCTCGCCCGGCTGGCGCCAGTCCACGATCAGCTTGAAATTCTTGTAGTCTTTCTCGCTCCAGAGGTTCTTGTCCTCGCCCTCGGCCTCGCTCTTGCCGTCATAGTCCAGCACCCAGTCCTTGGCGCTCCAGTGGCCCACGTTGCCGGGGACCTGTTTCCAGCCGCGCAGATCCAGGCCGGTGTAGAGGCTCTTGTAGCCCTCATCCTCCTTGGCTGTCACCTCGGGGCGCGGGTTGGAGCTGGGCAGCTCGCTGATCCGGATGTTGCGGAAATAGACCAGGCTCCCCTCGCTCTCCAGGCAGATGTAGCCCTTGCGCGGGTTGCAGTAGTAGGCCCGGTTGGCCTCCTGGCCGTTGACCCACAGCCGCAGCACGCCGTCGCGGCTTTCCAGGCGGTAGCGGTTCCACTGGCCGGCCGGTTTGGCTGCCTCGACCCAGGGAAGCGCCCGCTGCCAGCCCTCGGGGTGCGGACGGGAGGGGGTGAGCGAGGCGCCGTGGATCGAGAAAATGTCGCCATGGTTGCCGTCCATGATCTGCACCTCGATGGCGCGGGTGAACGGCTGCCCCGGCGCGGTGATCGCGTCCGAATGCACGAACAGCCCGGCGTTGCCGCCGGCCACGGTGTGCTGCCACTCCAGCTCCAACACGTAGTTCTCGTACATCTTGTCCGTGCGCAGCACCCCGGTGGGCGCCCCGGTGCAGACAATCATGTTGTCCTTGACCGACCAGGTCTCGGGCGCGCAGTTGACATTCACCCAGCCCGTGAGGTCCTTGCCGTCGAACAAGGGCGTGAAACTGGTCCCGGCGCTGGAGGGCCCGCAGGCGAAGAAACTCCAGAGCGCGGCTATCACGACAGCGGCCAGCACGAAATAAAGCTTTCTCATCCGGACACCTCCAGGCGAAAGCATGGACAACGGGACGGCCCGCGCGGGGCCGACAGGACAGGAAACGGGCCACTCTGTCAAGAAATGTGCGGGTTCCGACGGAATCATTGTAGCGCAAGCCGCGGGGCAAGTCAATCCGCAAGCGTGGGGACAAATCTTGACAGGAGCGCGGCGGCGGCTGCAAAATTGTTTGACGCACCTCTCCCCGTTTCTCCCGTGGCAACCGTCTGTCAGGGGGACCTCCGCACATGATCCATTTCAACTGGCTCGACTGGTTCTGGGTAATCGCCTACATAGTCCTGATGGTCGCCACCGGTGTGCTGTTCCACCGTCTGGCCTCACGCGGCGAGGCCGATTTTTTCCTGGCCGACCGCGACCTTCCCTGGTGGCTGCCCGCCACCAGTGTCTACGCCACCCACACCGCCACCGACACGCCGATCTGGATGGGCGGGGTGATCTACCGCTACGGCCTGTCGGGCATCTGGTACTCGTTTTTCTGCGCCTGGTGCGCGGTGAGCGCTTTCGTGAGCACGCGGATTTTCCGGCGCTCGGTGGCCTACACCCAGGCCGAGTGGCAAAGCCTGCGCTTCTCGGGCCTGGGGGCGGAGCTTCTGCGCGGCTGGCTCGCCGGCTGGCAGGTGTTCATGAACATGTTCATCCTGGGCTGGGTGGGGATCGCCATGGGACGGGTGTTTCATTTCCTGTTCCCGATCTACCCGGACTGGGTCGGGATGATCCTGTTCAGCGGTATCTGCGCGGTGTACGTGCTGTTCTCGGGCTACTGGGGTGTGGTGATGGCCGATTTCCAGCAGGGGGTGATCGCGTTCGGAGTGATCCTGATCGTCTCGGCCTGGGAAATCTGGGCCGCGGGCGGGCCGAGCGGGATAATGGACAAGCTGGCCGCCCTGGGCCAGTCCTGGCGCGCCGACCCGTTCCATTTCACCGGCTGGTGGAGCGGCGATTTCCCCATCGCCTGGTTTGTCACCATGATCCTGGTGGCCCTTCTGGGCGGACTGGGCATGGGGACCAACCTCGACTGGTACGTGGAGGCGCAGCGTATCCAGAGCGCGCGCACGGTGCGGGACGCCAGCTACTCGATCTGGACCGGCACGGCCCTGGTGCTGACCCGCAACGCCCTGTGGGCCCCGGCCATCCTGGGGTTCTATGTGCTGTTCCCCGCGGTGGCCGACCCCACGCAGTACGAGATGGCCTGGTACGTGTTCGGGTTCAAGGTGCTGCCCGCCGGCATGGTGGGGTTCTTCTTCGCCGCGATCCTGGCGATCCATTTCAGCAGCGTGGCCACACTGCTGAACCTGGGGGCGATGTACTACACCCGCGACATCTACCACCACTACCTGAACCCGCGGGCGAGCGAGAAACGCCTGGTCTGGATCGGACGGGTCAGCACCCTGGCGATCCTGGTAGGATCGTTCTTCTACGGCATGATGATGGAGAATATCACCCGCTGGCTGATTTTCGCCCTCTGGATCATGGCCGCTGGGTCCTGGCTGCCCTCGATCCTGCAGGTGGTGTGGTGGCGGTTCAACAGTTGGGGGTTCCTGGCGAGCTGGCTGGCCAACCTGTTGCTCTCGTGGCTGGTGGTCTGGGTGCTGCCGGCCTACGGTATCCTGCCCGAGCTGCTGGACTACCAGCAGTTCTGGCTGCTGCTGGGGTTGGGGCTCTTGATCTACCTGCCGGTGACCTATCTCACCCCGCCGGATGACATGAAACGCCTGGTGCGGTTCTATGTGATGAGCCGTCCGATCGGCTGGTGGGGCCCGGTGCACCGCGAGGCCGTGCGGCTGGGGATGCTGCACCCGGAAACCGGAGCGGCTCTGCAGACAGCGGAAAACAACGGTTGAGAGCGGGATAATGGACTGGAAACGCAAGGGCACGCCGCGGCGTGCCCTTTTTTGTCTGAATCACGGATAGAGAAAAACAGGGCACGGCGCTTTTACTTGGCGCTGCGGTCCGCTGCGACTGCCCGGAGGATGGGGCAGGCAAGAGGCCTGCCCCTGCAGATTATCGGATAAAACTGACATTGCTCCCCTACTCCACCTGGAACGGGAAACTGCGGGCCACGAACGGTTTTTTCTCACCCGTGCTCAGGGTCATCTGACCGGCCAGGGCCAGACGGTACCGTCCGGGGGCAGGCGCGGTGAGGCCGGCTTTGTGCACAACGGCCCGGTCCAGGTCCAGGCTGCCCAGCGTGGAGAGCGCCTCGCCAGTCACTTTTTCCAGGAGCAGATCCCCGCTCACCCGGCTCACACCCTCGCGCAGCTTGGCCCGCAGCATCACCACTGTCTCGAAATCGATGTTCTGTCCGGGCGAGTAGACCGGGAAACCCTCCGCGGTGCGGCGGGACGGCTCGGCCAGGTGGAACCGGGTCTCGGGCGCGCGGTGCGGGAAAATGGCCTTGCCCTGGGTGAGGCTCTTGCCCGCCTGGTCCAGCACCTTGAGCAGGGATTCGATCTCGAACGCCACGAAACCGTCCTGACCACGCTCACGCCCCAGGCGCACCATTGTCTGCAAGTCCTCAAAACCCTTGAACTCGTACATGCCCAGGCCGGTGTAGAACGGCGCCACGCCGCGGATGAGATCGAGCTGCGGGGTGATAGCCTTGACGAAATTCTCCGGTTTCGTGTCATAGTCCATCGGGCAGATAAAGTCCAAGATGCCCTCGTCCACCCATTTCCACCACTGCTGGGCATCGCTCAGGCTGGCCCAGTCGATGCTGGGGCGGGCAGCCAGGGAGACACAGACATACGGGTCACGGCGGTGGATATCCAGCGCGATCTCGCGGGCCAGCGAGTGGATCAGCTTGCGGCGCCAGTTCTGGTAGATTTCGTGGTACTTGCCGCCCTTGGCGAAATCGGCGGGCCAGCCCGACATCTGCTCCTGCATCCCGGTCTCTGCGGCGAAATTGGCCTTGCAGGAGTCGCAGTAGCAGAGCGACTCATCCGCGTAGCGCATGTAATCGAAATGCACGCCGTCCACCGGGTAGCGCTCCGCCAGCTCCAGCATGGCGTCATGCTCCAGCTTGCGGTTGGCCGCCTGGGAGGGGCAGAGCCAGTCCTCCATCTTGCCCCAACCCTGCTCATCCATCACCTGGCTCACGCTCTTGCCCGCGCTGCTCACCTGGACCCGTCCGGCGGCGCGCAGGCTGTCCCGGTGGGCTTTGGTCGCACCGGTTGTGAACCAGTCGATACGCCAGACATGCACCTCGATCCCGTGCTTGTGGGCCGCCTCAAGGCAGAGTGCCAGCTCATCCCGCTGGCTGCGCATCGGGAGCACCGTGCTGGGGTAGAGGGCCTGGCCCGCGCTCTGCATACAGGGGAAAACCATGTTGAACCCGGCCGCCTCCAGGGCGGCCATGGTGGAGTCCCAGTTCATCCCGCGTGGGCTGCCGATCCAGGCGGCGCGGGCCTCACAGGTGGGGACTTCCGCCGCCGAGGCGGCTGAGCCGAAACCGAGGATACAGGCCGAGAACAAGGCGAGAAGTGGATTGAGACGCATTATTCCTCCAGGTGCGGTGCGGGTGAGAGATGTCAGCGGGAAGGGATTGAGTTCGACTTCAGGATAATTTAGATACAGTGCCTGCCGGACGGGAAGTTTTTTGTGCGGACAGGCCGGGCTTGTCGGTAGAGAATCGCAAGCCGCGGCGGGCCGAAAGAAAAGGGCAGGCACAGGGGCCTGCCCCTACATTTCTCTTAGACTCCTCAAGGTTGGCTCGCTAATCTTTCAGCGCCCCGCCGAACAGGCGCAGCGCGCTGAGCGAGAACACGGCCGAGCCGCGCCAGAGCACCGCCTCGTCGATGTCGAACACCGGGCAGTGGTGGTGGCTCAGGAAACCCGCCTCGGGGTTGTGGGCGCTCAGCCCGAAATAACAGCCCGGGGTGCGGGTCAGGAAAAAGGCCACGTCCTCGCCGCCCAGGCTGGGCTTGACCAGCGTGCGCACCTCGGCCTCGCCCAGCAGGTCCAGCGCGGCCTGGCGCACCAGGTCGCTCACCCGCGGGTTGTTCTGCACCACCGGGTTGATCCGGGTGTAGTTGAACTCGTAGCCGCAGCGGTGGACATTGGCCGTGTACTCCAGCACCTCACGGATACGGGCCTCCAGCAGGTCGCGCACGCCGTCGCGCAGGGTGCGCACAGTGCCGCGGAACGTGACCTCGGTGGGGATTATGTTCCTGGCGTTGCCGCCGTGGATTTCGCCCACCGTGATCACCGCGGTGTCGATGGGGTCGACGCTGCGGCTGACCACGGTGTGAAGCTGGGTGATCGCGGAACTGGCGGCCAGGACCGGGTCGGCGGTGGTGTGCGGGTAGGCCCCGTGGCCCCCGGCGGCTGTCATCGTGCAGTTGAACGAGTCCACCGCGGCCATGATCGGGATGTAGCCCACGCCCACCTGGCCCACCGTGAGTTCCTCGAAGATATTGCCGATATGCAGGCCGAGCACGAAATCCGGGCTCGGGTTCCCGAACGCCCCGCATTCGAGCATGCGCTGCGCTCCGCCCATGGTCTCCTCGGCGGGCTGGAACAGAACTTTAAGCGTGCCGCCCCACTTTTCCCGGTTACGCTGCAGGAACAGGGCCGCGCCCAGGGCCATCGCCGCGTGGGCGTCATGCCCGCAGGCGTGCATCCTGCCCGGATGGGTGCTGCCGTAGGGCCGCCCTGGCACCTCCTGTATCTCCAGGGCGTCGATGTCGGCGCGGATCGCCACCACCGGGCCGTTGCCGGCGCCCCCTTCGATCAGGGCCACCACCCCGGGGCCGTCGTAGCCCGGCTGAAGGCCGATCCCCTCCTGCTCCAGGAAACCGCGCAGGGCGGACTCGGTGCGGGGCAGGTCGAAACTGATTTCCGGTATGCGGTGCAGGCTGCGCCGCCATTCGACCAGGCGCGGCTGCAGCAGCTCTATCTGCTTTCTTACCTCTGTGGCGTCCATGATACCATCCCCTGTTCGCGGGCCCCGCTGTCCGTGACGGCGGGCCCTTGCCTTTGAGCCAGTATTTCCGCGCGCGGCTTCAGGGGCCGCGCGCCACACCTATATTATACGGTGGCGGGCTGCGGTCGGCAAACCTTTTCGCGTGAAATCGCCGTCCTGCGGGCGCTGCAGAGCGTTGTATCCACCGGGTGCCGTCTTGCGTTAATGACTGGGCGGGAAAAAAATCTCGCCAGATTGCTCATTGTTTATTAATTTGCATATACTATTTTCGGGCTGCGCACCTCTCTGCGGCCCGGCCAACGCGAACGAGGACTCAACCACCAGGAGGAATTGAATGAAAGCCAAGATCGACGCCAGCCTGTGCACGGGTTGCGGGCTTTGCCCGGACATCGCCCCCGAAGTGTTCGAGCTGACCGGCGAGACCGCCGAAGTTATCGCCGACCCGGTGCCCGCCGGGGCCGAGGCCAAGGCCAAGGAAGCCGCCGAGAGCTGCCCGGTCGAGGCGATCAGCGTGGCCTGATCGGTTCAGCCCTGTGAACGTAGAAGCCCGGTCGCTTGCGGCCGGGCTTTTTGTTTTGTCACAACATTCAAGGACTTCGTCTTGTTTCTTGTCTGCGGAAGAAGGCAAGAAATCGTATGTACTTTTCGTCGTGGCGAAAAGTACCAAAAGCCGTTTGGGGGCCGTAAACTCGCCCAAGCATTATTGGTCAATCTGCCAATGGTGTGCATGTGGCTCCTTCACGCTACCTGCGGTGCAGGGCGGCGCTGGCGCGCATCGCCCGCCAAGCACAGGGAGCCTCCCCACGGCTCCGGTGTGCGCGAGGCTTCTGCTCCGCTTCTGCGGAGAGGCTCAGACATACGGCCCCCGGGCGGCCCGGCGGGCCGCAGGTGGTAGAAGCCTCCAAAGCACAACCTTTACGGGGACCATCGGGACGACGCGGTTGCCTTTGGGGGCCGCGCCTGTCTGAGCCTCCCGCCAGGGCAGCGTGCAGTTGAGCGTGAAACGGCCCTGCCCGAAAACGCACCGCGGTATGGCGGCGATTCGCGGTAGCGCCGCCGCTGCACCGCGGCAGCGGAGAAAATGATCAATAAACACTCAAGGTCGCAGTAGAGATGTTGTCTGGACGAGTTTGCGGCCCCCGCTGGCTTTGCTGTTTTGGCCGAAACCAAAGCAGAAATTAAAGTCTTACGACTCATCACTGCAAGTTACCAAACCGGACAAAGCTGGGCCAGAGGACCGGGCACGGCGCGCCGTGCCCCGACACGCTACATGCCCAAAAGCCAACCTCAGGGCTTGACCTCCCCAGCCTGTCACCCAGCCTTGACCCGCCCGGCGTGCGCGCCTTATAATGCCTTTGGCTGCATTGAACCCGGAGTACTGTTCAATTTCACATAAAAGGGCGACAGCGGATGGACAAGGGGATCGCGATCCTGATCACCGGCAACGGCAAAGGCAAAACCACCTCGGCCCTGGGACAGACATTCCGCGCCCTGGGCCACGGCTGGAAAGTCTGTTTCCTGCAGTTCATCAAGGGTGACTGGCCGGCCGGCGAGCGCAAACTTGCGGAGAAGTTCGGCGACCAGTTGCTGCTGAAACCCCTGGGACAGGGGTTCACCTGGGAGGGCGAGCTGGCCGGGCACGTGAAAGCCGCCCGTGAAGCCTGGGACTACGCCGTGGCGGAGGCCATGAGCGACCGCTGGGACCTTCTGGTGCTGGATGAGCTGACCTATCTGGTGCGCTACAAGATGATTGCCGAGCAGGACATCCTCGACCTTCTGGCCCGTCGCCCGGCGCGACTGAATGTGCTTATCACCGGGCGCGGGGCGAGCGAGGGCCTTGTCGCCGCCTGCGATATCGTGAGCGAGGTGGCCCCGGTCAAGTTTCCGCAGGACACCCCGGCGCGCCAGGGTATCGAGTTCTGAGTTCAGGCCATGTCAGGGGTAAAAGCGTAGGGGCGGCCCCCTGTGGCCGCCCGAAAAAAGACGGCAGGCACGGGGGCCTGCCGCTACGATGATCGGTTTAGGGATCTGAGTTTACGCCTTTTTGCCCTCGCGGCGGGCGCGGGCGCGGCGCTGGATCAGGCGCAGCAGCTCGGCGGCCGCGGCCTCGGGGCCCTTGGCCTCGTAGCCCGGCACTGCCAGCCGGGTGCGCATCTGCCCCACCCAGACCCCGCCCTCGAACGCGGCCCGGAAAATCCGCTCGGCCAGCGGCTCGTGCAGGGAGCGGTACTGCACCGGGCCGAAGATGTTGGCGAAGTAGTTGCCCACCATGCCGGTGCTGGTGGTGGTGCCCTTGGTCATGGCCGCCCCGGCGCTGAACACCTCCAGGGCTTCCTGCATCGAATTGAACTCGCTCAGCACGGGGTGGTTCCGGTCCACGGCCTCGTAGTTGTTGGCGTACATCAGGAAATGTATCGGGTAGCCGTGGCAGACCTCGGCCAGCGAGGTGATCGGCAGCACCACGCGGGCGTTGGTTTTCTGCGGGCTCATCAGGATCGCGCGGTCGATCTGGCCGAAAGCGTAGCCGGCCTGGAGGTCATCCAGGCGCACGAAAGCCCCGATCTCGGTGCCGTAGCCGCGCAGAGCGCCGCTGTCACCGTCCACCTCGATCGAGCCCATGTCATCCGCCACCACCTTGATCGACTGGACCCGGTCGCCGCCCAGGCCGCGCAGGGCCTCGAGGGTCTCGCTCTTGCCGGTGGCTGTGTCCCCGATCAGAAGGATATTCGCGTAGTCGCCGTTCTTGAGCAGGATACGGCACATCGCCCCGTGGAACGGTATGCGCCCGCGTTTCATCATCGCCACGTTGTGCAGGGTCAGGGCCATCTTTTTCAGGTAGCCGAAATATCCGAACCGGTCCTCGCCCGGCACCGCGCCCACGAGCAGATTGTTGGCGCTGTCCTCGTAGAACACCGTGGGAAGACTGCCGAAACGGTTCATGTGGCCGGCCGGAGCGCCGAAAAGGTAGATCGCGTCCGGGGCGCGTTCGAGCGAGCTGTCCTCCGCCAGCTCGAACAGGTTGCTCAGCGACAGGCCCAGGTTGATGAAGCTGTGGTGGAAATAGATGAAGATCAGCACCTCGCCCACCTGGGCCGGGTAGCAGAGCCACTCCTCCGGGTTCAGCTCCATGCCCTCCAGCGGGTTGACCGCCACCCGCGCGAACTCGCCGGTGCGCTTGTTGATCGGCGGGTCGATGATGATGGGCGGATCGAGCCAGACCTGGCGGCAGAGCGGAATTTCGTGCAGCACGGCGTAGGGGCCATCCGGCAGCGGCAGGCTCTTGGTGACCGCGATCGCCCCGGCCTGGCAGCCGGCCTGCACCTGACGGTAGACCCGCGGGTGGTCGTTGGTCACGTTCTCGGCCACATCGCGGTAGGTGGCGCGAACAACATGAGTGAGCTGCTCCACCGTGCTATTGAACGTGCGGTAGGGACGGTTGTCGAACGACCAGGGCCCCTCCTCGCTCAGGCAGATCAGGTAGCGCTCCTTGTTGCGCCAGTAGTTGTAGAGCTGCTGGACGAAATCATCCAGCTGGGCACGGTGTTTGAGCAGGCGTTTGGCAAATGGCAGGATGCGGGCCAGGTCATCCAGCGAGGTGGCGGCCAGGGCGCGCATGAGGCCGATGATCCGGACCGCGGCGCGCTCGAACGGCTGGCTGCCGAACAGGTCGTGCCAGAGGACCGTGTCGTGATGGTGCAGGTGAGTGAGGAAATCGCGCACAATCACCTCGAAAATGTCGCTGCTCAGAAGCTCGCGCGGGCTGGAACAGACCTTGCCCCGTGTCTTTATCACGGCCTGCTTGCCGTAGAGGACCAGGTTTTTTCCGCTTGAAATCTGCATCCTCGCCTTCCCTCCCCGGTGGTTTCACTGTTGTGTGCGTGTGGACCCTTAAAAGCGCCATTCATTATACGAATTTCGGGGCCGGGGCGACAAGAAACGGGGGCATAAAAAATGGGGCCGCCGCTCAGGCAGCCCCGCTTTGTCGAATCTGTCTGCGATGTCCTACAGCAGGGTCGGTATTTTCACCAGTGCGAAATAGCCGAACACAAGGGCCGAGACCAGCAGCCCGGCCAGGAAGAACCAGCCCGGACGAAGCACCCGGCGGGCTTCCGCGCTCAACATCCGCGGGGCGATCCAGTACAGGGCCAACGCCACGATCAGCGCCTGGACCGGGCAGAGCAACAGGCCGTCCAGCACCGCGCCCAGCCGGACCAGCAGCAGCGGCTCCACCCCGAACGTGTTGATTATCACCATGTTGGTGAAAAAGAACACGGTCACGAAGGCGCGGAAAATTAGTTTCTGGGGCACTTTACGCAGGAGCGGCGGGAAAATTATCCGCAGACAGTCGCTCATCAGGCGCGGCCAGCCGGCATACTGGCAGACATTGGTGCTCACCATGGCCGCCACTCCGGCCAGAAGGAACAACACGGCCCCGGTGCGGCCCCAGAACGAGCCGAACAGCTCGCTGAGCTGGATCGCCACCTGGGCGCCGTTGGGGGCGATATGCAGCTTGCCCAGCACTCCCGCCCCGGCCAGCATGAAACAGCTTGTCACCAGGCTGCCCACGATCAGCGCCGTGGTGGCATCCGCGTAGACCACGTGGCACCAGCCCTTGACCCGCTTGGCCGTTTCGAGGTCCATCGAGGCCAGTTTCTCCTCATCCGCCGGGACTCCGAACCCGCCGTGCTCGGCCATGCCGTAACCGCTCTCCAGCACCCAGTAGGAGTACCAGACCTGGCTGGCAAACCCGCCCGCGGCCCAGCCCAACACGGGAAGCATCTCGGCCCAGACATTCGAGCTGCCCAGGGCGCCGCTCTCCAACGCCCACTGCGGTATGGACGGCAGGCTGAACCCGAACAGGCCCCGGAGCACCTCGCCCAGTCCCGTAGTGACGTTCCAGGCCACGTACAGCACGCCCGAGACCATGACCAGCACCAGGATCGAGGTGACCCACTTGACCGGGTCGAATTTGCCGGACCAGACCACGGCCACGCAGAACAAGGCCACGGCCCAGGCGACTATCGTATGGTTCACCGGGGTCAGCGCGCCGATGAAAGCCGCAGCGGCCACGCTAAGCCCGCTCATCGAGACCGCCCCGGCGGCGAACTGGCCGATCAGCACCAGCCAGACCGCCCACTTGCCCGGTCCCGGCACCCGGCCGAACATGTCCATCATCCCCTCGCCGGTCACGACTGTATAGCGCGCCCCGGACAGGCCGATCACGTACTTGAGGAAGATCGCCATCATCGGGGCCCAGAGGATCGCCGTGCCCAGCAGCGCGCCCAACCGGGTGCAGAGGATCACCTCGCCCGAGCCGATGTACTCTCCCGCCCAGACCAGGCCCGGCCCCACCAGCGCCAGGATAGTAATCCCCCGCGGAGGTATTTTCAGGCCGCCGTTCTCTTTTTTCGCGCTTTCCTCCATGACTTGGACCTTCCGCAGCGTTGGGGTGATCGGATGCCTAAATCAGGAATTGGTCCTGCCGCACCGGGCGGCGCTAAAGTTTCGTGTCAGGCCGAGATTTCCACCCGGAAGCCCAGCTTTTCGAGCGTGCCAGAGGCCGCGGCCAGGGATGGGTCGAGCTCCACGGTGAAAGCCTCGAACTCGCGCCGCACCCAGTATTCCTTGCGCATGCGGTCGAAATACGCGGCCCTCTCCGCGTCGCTTCCCAGCTTCAGCAGCTCGCGCATGCGGGCGTCATCCTCCAGGATCGGGTAGGCGGCCAGCACGGCCACGCCCACGGCTTGCTCGGGGTGCTCCACCTCACCCTCCACCCGGATACGCGCCACGTGCGGCGGCGGCAGAAGCGGGGCGGCGTCCCAGGAGGGCGCGCGCCCGAAATGGCGGCAGGCGGCCTGGTAGATCATGCTCGTGCCCCGCGCCTTGCCATCGAACGAGTACCCGGCGATGTGCGGTGAGCCGATCACCACTTTTTCCAGCAGCGAGAGGCGCACCTGCGGCTCGCCCTCCCAGACATCCAGCACGGCGGCGGCCACCTGCCCGCTGTCCAGTGCCGCCTCCAGGGCGGCGTTGTCGGCCACGGGGCCACGGGAGGTGTTGAGGATCACCACCCCGGGCTTGAGCCGCGCCAGGAACGCGCTGTCCAGAAGGTGTAAGGTCGGGTGCATCCCGCCCTTTTCCAGCGGCACGTGGAACGTGATTATATCGCAGTCGTAGATTTCCTCCAGCGGACGGTAGCGGCGGTCCCCTGTTTTCTCGGCCAGGGGCGGGTCGTTCAGCACCACCTCCAGGCCCAGCGCCGCGGCCCGGGCCGCCACCCGCCCGCCCACGTTGCCCACTCCCACCACGCCCAGTTTCTTGCCGTGCAGGCGGAAGCCCAGCTCGCCAGACAGGACAAACAGCGCGGCGGTGACATACTCGCCCACGGACACCGCGTTGCAGCCGGGCGCGCTGGCGAACCCGATCCCGGCCGAGGCCAGCCAGCCCATGTCCACATGATCGGTCCCGATAGTGGCCGTGCCCACGAACTTGACCGGGCTGCTCTCAAGCAGCTCGCGGTTCACCTTGGTCACCGAGCGCACGGCCAGGCAGTCGGCCCGGCTCACTGCCTCGGCTGTCATCTTGCGTCCCGGGGCCAGCGTTACCTCTCCCAGCGTGGAGAAAGCCTCGCGGGCGAACGGCATGTTCTCATCGGCGACGATTCGCATCCCCGTGATCCTTTCGAATGTTTACTTTAGCTTTCGGTTGCTTTTTCCTTGAAATCCGCCCTCAGCCCCCGTATATTTTAAATCCGGTGACCATTCGCTTTCCCGGCGGGATGGGCAAGAGTAAAATTAATCTCCTCAATCGCACAAGTAAATAAGGGAGTGGCAAGATGGCAAAAGCACAGATCGGCTTGATCGGCCTGGCGGTGATGGGCGAGAACCTGGTGCTCAACATCGAGCGCAACGGCTACCGCGTGGCGGTGTTCAACCGCACCGCGGCCCGCACCGAGGCTTTCGCCGCAGGCGGGGCCAAGGGCAAGAACATCGTCCCCACCTACTCGATGAAAGAGTTCGTCGAGGCCCTGGAGCGCCCGCGCCGCGTGATTATCATGGTCAAGGCCGGCGCGCCGGTGGATGGGATGATCGACGAGTTGAAGAAGCACCTTGACAAGGGCGACATCATCATCGACGGCGGCAACAGCCATTTCCCGGACACCGAGCGCCGCAGCACGCAGCTTGCCGCCGAGGGCTACCTGTTCATCGGCACCGGCGTCTCCGGCGGCGAGCTGGGCGCGCTCTGGGGCCCCTCGATCATGCCCGGCGGCCCCAAGGAGGCCTACGACCTGATCGCCCCGGTGCTGGAGAAAATGAGCGCCAAGGTGAACGGCGAGCCCTGCGTGAGCTACATCGGCCCGCGCGGCGCCGGCCACTACGTGAAGATGGTGCACAACGGCATCGAGTACGGCGACATGCAGCTTATCAGCGAGAGCTACGATATCCTGCGCCGGGTGCTCAAGCTGGACGCGAAGAAACTGCACGAGATTTTTGCCGAGTGGAACCGTGGCGAGCTGTCCAGCTACCTGATCGAGATCACGGCCGACATTTTCGCCAAGACCGACCCCGACACCGGCAAGGCCCTGGTGGATGTGATCCTGGACAAGGCCGGCCAGAAAGGCACCGGCAAGTGGACCAGCCAGAGCGCGCTGGACCTGGGCGCCCCCACCCCGACCATCAACTCCGCGGTCGAGGGACGAATCCTCAGCGCCTACAAGGATGAGCGCGTGGCGGCTTCGAAAGTCCTGAGCGGCCCCAAGGTGAACTACACCGGCGACCCGGCCAAGCTGATCGACGCGGTGCGCAAGGCTCTCTACGCCAGCAAGATCTGCTCCTACGCCCAGGGCATGGCTTTGCTCCGCGCGGCCAGCGCCGAGTACGGCTACAACCTGGATTTCAAGGAATGCGCCCGCATCTGGCGCGGCGGCTGCATTATCCGCGCCCGGTTCCTGGACCTGATCACGGACGCGTTCAAGAAGAACCCGGCTCTGCCCAACCTTCTGCTGGACGATTTCTTCCGCAAGGAAGTGGAGTCGCGCCAGGAGGCCTGGCGTTTCGTGGTCAAGACCGCGGTGGAGAACGGCATCCCGGCCCTGGCGATAAGCGGCTCGCTGGCCTATTACGACGCCTACCGCAGCGAGAGCCTTCCCGCCAACCTGATCCAGGCCCAGCGCGACTATTTCGGGGCGCACACCTACGAGCGCACCGACAAGCCGGGCTGGTTCCACACCGAGTGGCCGGAGAAGTAAGAGACAGTCACGGATTGCAGAGAATGAGAAGGGGCCGCTCCGGGAGTCCGGGGCGGCCCCTGTTTTGTTGGCAGTGGATGGTGAATGTCAGAGAAGACTACGCCACAATTGCCTGCGTCATGTGAGTACCATCTCAATACAGTATGAATAACCGTAATCCCGCAGACGGATGTTTTGCTCTGTCTGTACGCATAGTCAGGCATTTTTACTCGCGGGCGAGGCAGGCCTCGCCCCTACGAGAGGAAACAGAAATACGATCAGGCCTTAACCCTTTGGTTGTTTATCCCTTATTATCCTTTATGCGGCGGGGGAGAGCCGCGCGTTTCATCCCGGCCCGGTGAAAGGACCATTCAGCGTCTCCTTCCGTAGCGGGTTCAGAGCTATGTACTCTCGCGCCAGTTCCAGATCGGTTTGGTTACGGATGACGTGCTCGTAATAACCCCGCTGCCAGAGAGACCCCGGTGAAATGCCGGATTTACGCATCTCTCTGGTAACGGCGGCCTTGAAAGAGCCTACAACATCCCCGAGTTCCGGTAATTTTCCCCTGCCCGGCGCTGTCGTAGGGGCGAGGCCTGCCTCGCCCGGACCATCCAATTCAAATAGCAGAATGCCGTGCAGGTGGTCCGGCATGATAACCCAGGCATCCAACCCGACTCCGGTAAAATGCGCCGGGAGGTCCAACCAGTGTTTTTCAATAATCCTTCCGATTTCGGAAAGATCAACAGTCCCGTTTTTCAGCGCACCGAAAACCGACAGCCGTATTTCTGCACAGACCGTGACCATGTACGCGCCCGGGGAGGAATAATCATAATCCCGCAGGCGGATGTTTTTCCTCTGTCTGGGGGTGTCGTCAGGCATTGCTGCTCCGGGCGAGACAGGTCTCGCCCCTACGAGTGATTGAACGGATATACGGTCATATCTCGCCTAAACGAATGGTAATACTATCCAGATACAGAACTATGGTCAAGTCTTGTTACGAAAAAAGACAAACGCTGGTTATTCTCTGTAATATCCGAGCCATCCATCTTTTATCCGTGTAATCCGCGATTCACATTCCGGTGTAAACGGCGCGGGCGAGACAGGTCTCTCCCCTGCGAGAGGGAACAGAGATACGATCAGGCCGGAAATCTCCATTCCGTCGTTTTAACTTTCCGGCGCATCTCTCCTCTGCCTCTTCCCCGCGCTTATTTGTTGTCCGCTTGCCCGTGCAATGTTATTTTCCCCCTTCGAGCGGGAACGCCCGCCGTCCTATCGCCCGCCCCGGCGCCGGCCGTTTCCGGCCAGTCCTCCCGCATTCCCCGGTTGTCGGAGGCCTCTAAATGCCGGACACCCCTGCCGAATCCCCGGCCCAGCTCCGCCGCGTCCTCACCCTGGGTGACCTCGTTATCTACGGCATCATCCTGATCCAGCCCTGCGCCGCCATGCCCCTGTTCGGCTTCGCCAACCAGGAATCGGCCGGCCACGCCGTCACCGTGATCCTTCTGGCCATGGTCGCCACCCTGATGACCGCGATCAGCTACGGCCGCATGGCCAACCTCTACCCCTCGGCCGGAAGCGCCTATACGTACGTGGGACGCGGGCTTCACCCCTACCTGGGCTTTGTCGCGGGCCAGGCGATTTTCGTGGATTACCTGGTGGTGCCCATAATCTGCACGATCTACTGCGGCAGCGCGGCCAACGAGCTGGTCCGGTTCATCCCGGTGCAGGTCTGGTTCGTGCTGTTCGCAGTCAGCTTCATCTGGCTCAACCTGCGCGGGATCAAGACCACCAGCCGTTTCAGCTGGGCCCTGATGATAGTGATGAGCCTGGTGGTGTTCTGGTTCATGGGCGCGGCGGTTCAGCACATGTTCGCCCTGGGGGGCGCGGCGGCCCTGTTCAGCACGGCGCCGTTCTTCCACGCCGACACGTTCAACTGGAGCGTGATCGGCCGGGGCACCTCGCTGGCCGCGCTGACCTACATCGGGTTCGACGGCCTGACCACGCTGAGCGAGGAGGTGGAGAACCCGCGGCGCAACGTGATGCTGGCAACTGTGCTGACCTGCGTGATCACCGGTGTCTGGAGCGGGGCGCAGATCTACCTGGCCCAGTTGGCCGTGCCCTGGGGCGGCTGGGAGGGTTTCCTGCAGAGCATCCAGGTCACGGCCGGGATCACCGACCTGAACGAGACCCTCAACCGCGCGATGTTCGGCGTGGCGGGTATCGTTGGCGGCAGCCCCCTGCGATTCGCCCTGACCGTGGTCCTGCTCGTGGCCAGTGTGGGCAGCGGGGTGACCGGCCTGGCCGGCTGTGTGCGCGTGATGTACGGCATGGGCCGCGACCGCATGCTGCCGCAGAAATTCTTCGCCCACCTCAGCCCGCGTTTCGCCGTGCCCTCCTGGAACATCCTGCTGATCGGGGCAATCACCCTGATCGCGGCGTTCCCCCTGGACTACGGCCAGTGCGCGTTCCTGATCAATTTCGGCGCCCTGCTGGCCTTCGCCCTGGTCAACCTGGCCTCGATCCGGGTGTACTATTTCAAGAGCGGCAATTACGGGCTGGGTTCGTTTCTGAAGAATTTCCTGCCCCCGGCCGTGGGCGTAGTCGGCTGCATGCTGGTCTGGCTGAGCCTTCCCGCCCGCACGTTCATAATCGGCGGAAGCTGGCTGGGCCTGGGCCTGGTCTACTACGCGGTGCGCACACGCATGTTCACGCGCAGGATCGAGGTGCGCGACGTGTTCTGAGGGCCGCGGTTGCCCGTTTGAGGCGCAAGGCTGTATATTCAACCTGCCCCGACTCCTCTCCGGCCGATCCACGGCTGACTGAGGACCGGGGCAGGTCCGTTTGACCGGGGATATGCCGCGTGCCGGACAGAAAACCAGACAAAACCTGCTCGCGCTGGCTGGAGGGCCTCAACCCCGACCAGGCGCGCGCCGTGACCAGCCCCTCCGCGCGCCTTCTGATCCAGGCCGGGGCGGGAAGCGGCAAAACGACTGTTATCGTGCGCCGTATCCTGCACCTGGTGGACTGTCTGGGCGTGCCGCCCTCCTCGATCCTGGCCATCACTTTCACCCGCAACGCCGCCCGCGAGATGGCCCGCCGTCTGGCCGGCTCCCCGGCCCCGGAGAACGCCCTGCGCCGCGAGCCGCTCGGCAGCGTGCAGGTGCGCACGTTCCACTCCCTGTGCTATGTGCTGCTCAAGCGCCACTGGCGGCTTGTCTCCGAGCGGCCTCTGGTTCTGGTGACAGACAGCGCACCCAGCGGAGAGGCCCAGGACGGGGGCGAGGCCCCCACCACCAAGAGCGGCCTTCTGCTGGAGACGGTGCGGCGCTGTTTCGACCTTCCGCGCTACCGGGTGGCATTCAAGCGCTATCTCTGGAGCTGGCTCCTCAGTGCGGATGAGTCGGACCCGCACGGCGGCCTGTCCGACCCGCGCCAGGCCGCGATCGCCACGACTGGCGGCGTGACCGTGCGCTCTTGGGCCGAGCGGGATATCGCCAACTGGCTGACCAGGCACGGGATCAAGTTTGTCTATTCGGAAATCGCCCCTTGGAGCGCGCCCGCGTTCAGCCCGGATTTCCACCTGCCGGAACTCGACTGCTACCTGGAGATTTGGGAGCACGCTCAGGCTGATGCCCCGGCCCGCCAGGAGCGCCTGGCCCAGTACCGCATACGGGAGAAGCGCCTGATCCAGGTGGAGCGCGAGGAGCTGTTCGATTTCGCGGCCCTGGAGGCGCGCCTGGCCGAGTCGCTGCCCGAGTGTTTCCCGGACGGCTCTCCCTCTGGCGGCCCCTCCGACCTGGATGACCTTCTGAGCGAGGAGGCCGGCTATCCGGAGGCGGTGGGGAGTTTCATGGCCCAGGCCGAGGAGGTCTTGGACCGGATGAAGAACCACTCGATCCCGGTCGAGACCGTGGCCGAGCGGGCCAGGAATGAGAAAGACCGCCGCACGCGGGTGTTTTTCAGCCTCTTCCTGCCCCTGTACGAGCGCTACCAGGCCCTGCTGACCGAGCGCGGGGCGCTGGATTTCAACGACCTGATCCTGAAGACTGTGGCCCTGCTGCGCACCAATCCCGCCCTGCGCGAGCGCTTGCGCCGGCGCTGGCCCCATGTGCTGGTGGATGAGTACCAGGATGTCAACACACCCCAGGTGGACCTTCTGCGCGAGCTGGTCGGCCCCGGGAGCAGCCTGACCGCGGTGGGAGATGACTGGCAGAGCATCTACGGGTTCCGCGGCTCGGATGTGACCCATATCCGGAGCTTCGGCCAGGATTTCCCCGGGGCCGCCACAGTCACCCTGCGGCTCAACTACCGCAGCGGCAAGTCGATCGTGGATTTCGCCGCCTGGTCGATCCGCCGCAGCCGCCGGTACACCGATAAGCCGCTGCACGCCCTGAACCGCGACGTTCAGCCGGTGGTGCTCCACCGCGGCGTGCGTCTGAGTGAGGACGGTGTTGCCTGGGTGGTTGAGACCGCACAGGAGCTTATCGAGTGTTGCGGCTACGCGCCCGAGGACATCCTGGTGCTCTACCGCCGCAGTTCCAGTTTTCGTGTCCTGGGCGCGGCGCTCAGGCAGAGAGGCCTGAAGCTGCGCCACCTGACAATCCACGCGGCCAAGGGTCTGGAGGCCCCGGTGGTGTTCCTCTGGGGCGTGGTGGGAGGACGGGGCGGGTTCCCGAGCGTGTGGGATGACGGACGGATCGTGAGGCTGTTGCTTCCGCGCGACTACCAGAGCCGTCTGGATGAGGAGAAGCGGGTGTTTTACGTGGCCCTGACCCGCGCCCGTGAGCGGCTCTTTATCGTGACCGAGCGGCGCAACCTGTCCGAGTTCCTGGACAAGACCCCGGAGAGTTTTTTCCTGGACAGCGCGGTATTCCAGGCCGAGACACCCAAGAAACCGGGTGAGTATTTCTGCGCGGCCTGCGGGTCGCGCCTGGAGGGGAGCTGGATGTTCTGCCCCTACTGCTATCACGGTCTGCAGAGCGGGCCGCAGGGCGGTAGAGGCTGAATCAGCCACGGAATTAAGAATTAATTGGAGACGTTTTTGCTTGGGGTTTGACAAATCCGGCGGAGGGTGTTAGATTATCTTGCGCCACAACGACTTTAAAGGGCGATTAGCTCAGATGGTTAGAGTGCTTGCTTGACATGCAAGAGGTCACAGGTTCGATTCCTGTATCGCCCACCATAGAAATATCAAGGACTTGGGAGATTTTCTCAGGTCCTTTTTCTTTTCGTGAAATCAATCATCCCCACACTATTCCCCACAAGCAAAGAGTATTTCCAGGGCGGTCACGGTATATTCGTAGGATGGTCCATGGGTGTTCTTCCGACCTCCAGTTTATGGCTTGGCGATGGTTTTTTAGATTGACTCGAATTATCTGTCCGATCCGTTCAATCCGTCCGGGATGCTTACATGGAGCTAATCTGTCATCCTGACAGACAGTCAGTCCGCTGTCCATGCTGTCCGGCTGTCAATCAGATAGAAAGATGAATCCCTGGATCCTGTCTCGATAGGAGAAGAATTCCAACAGAGAACACCCCAGTGCTTGAACCCTGACTGCCTTCGAGGATGATGCTCGAATTGTTGACAAAATGCATAATAAGATATAACAACGTATAGTAACAAAGGCTGGTTCAGTGACCGAACTTGATTTGGACAAGCTTCTGGAAGAGCTGAGGGCCAGGGTATCCTCAGGACCAGTGAGATAACCGCACTGGGGGTGTACCGGGAGCAACTGAGAAGACTGGCGGACAGCGGCCGGGTGCTGAGGGTGGCCAGAGGGCTGTACGCCCTGCCGGAGCATGGGCGGACAGATCACCACTCACTGGCCCTGGCCGCCAAGCTCGTACCGCATGGGGTAGTCTGTCTGTTGTCAGCCCTGAGTTTCCACGGACTGACCGGCGGGACTCCGGAGCAGGTCTGGCTGGCTATTGATTTCAAAGCCCGGAAACCGAAGGTGGACACGCCCAGGTTAAGGGTAGTCAGATTCTCAGGTGAGGCCTTGTCCGAGGGTGTGGAGGAGCACCAGGTGGAGGGTGTCCCGGTGCGGGTGTATTCTCCGGCCAAGACAGTGGCCGACTGTTTCAAGTACCGGAACAAGATCGGCCTGGAAGTGGCGGTCGAGGCGTTGAAGGAAGGTTGGATGACCGGACGGATCAGTGCTGAAGAACTTAACCATTACGCCGTTGTCTGCAGGATGTCCCGGGTCAGGCAGCCATATATCGAGATGTTGACGTTATAGGACCCGAAAATCTGGAATAATAGTAGTCCTGCAGCAGTGTTACAGAGTGTTAACTTCGAGACGTCCAGCTTACCAGGCTGGACGTCTTATTTATGGTGCATATTTTGCGGAAAGGAGGCTCCCGTGGACCCGCAGATGAAGCATGATCCCAAAATTCTGGTCCATCACATCCCGGAGTTCCTTCCACAGTGTGAGGTGATCACCCGTCTGATGGCTGCCGATGTAAGATTGTTGGATGTATATGCCGCCTGGTGTGCGCTCGACTCGAACGTGTTCCTCGGGGGATGGACGGGAGTGAGAAGGTGACCCAGTTCAGCCTGACGCTGGACTATATTGACTTGTACAACGAGAGTATCGTAAACGGGACCCTGCAGACCGACGGGCCCTCGGTGTTCGACATGGAAGTGCTGCAGCAGTGCATAGGTTCCAGGCAGACCACGGTCGAGGTCCTGGAGGGGATGCTGGAATTCAGCTATGGCCACCTGGAGCATTTCACCGAGGTGAGGGAAAAGTTGTCCATCTGGTCGAGGAGTCGTCCCGAGGAGCAGAGGACAACAGCCGGACAGTCTGGGGGTGACTGGTGCAGGGAGTGGTAGAGACACGGGTGCGGCTGTCGGTGTTCAACACTGGGATTCTCCAGCACCTATACCATGATCTGATCGGCCGTCCGCTGGAGTGTGTGATCCCGCCGGTGTCGCCGCACAACCACCTCACCGAGGGAGGCCAACTGATTATCAGGACTATCCTCTGGGCCAAGAGGAAGTACCCCAGCCT
>JAJFUG010000003.1 GCA_021372515.1 bacterium | reverse complement strand
GGGCCTGGATGTGCTGTACATCGGCGGGACGGATGAGCATGGGGTGCCGATCACCATCGCCGCGGACAAGAGCGGCCAGACCCCGCAGCAGGTGGTGGACCACTGGCACGCCCACATCTCCGACTCGTTCCGCCGCGCCGGAATCTCATTCGACCATTTCAGCCGCACCAGCCGCAAGATCCACCACGAGACGAGCCAGGACTTTTTCCTGCGCATCCACGAGCAGGGTCTGATGACCCGCAAGACCGAGACCCAGCTCTACTGCCCGAGCTGCGCCCGGTTCCTGCCCGACCGCTACGTGGAGGGAGTCTGCCACCACTGTGGGGCCGAGGGGGCCAAGGGCGATCAGTGCGAGGTATGCGGCAAGCCGATCGACCCGCTCAAGCTGATCAACCCCGTGTGCAAGCTCTGCGGCGGCGTTCCCGAGCCGCGCGAGACGTGGCACTATTATTTCCAGCTCAACCGTTTCCAGGACAAGATCAAGGCCTGGCTGGACACCAAGGGCTACTGGAAAGAGAACGTGCTCAGCTTCGCCCGGGGCATGCTGAACGACGGTGAGGGCCTGCGCGAGCGCGCCGTGACCCGCGACATGACCTGGGGCATCCCGGTGCCGCTGCCCGGCGCCGAGGGCAAGGTGCTCTATGTCTGGTTCGACGCCCCCATCGGCTACATCAGCTCCACCCGCGAGTGGGCCGCCGAAAAGGGCCAGCCCGAACTGTGGAAAGAGTACTGGTGGGGCCAGGACACCCGGCTCGTGCATTTCATCGGCAAGGACAACATCTTTTTCCACGTGCTGATGTTCCCGGCCATGCTGATGGCCTACGGCCAGTACGTGCTGCCCGAGAATGTCCCGGCCAACGAGTACCTGAACCTCGAGGGTCTCAAATTCTCGACCAGCCGCAATTTCGCGGTCTGGTTGCACGACTACCTGGACCATTTCCACCCTGACCCGCTGCGCTACTACCTGTGCGCCAACATGCCCGAAACCCGCGACATGGATTTCAACCTGCGCGAGTTCCAGGCGCACAACAACAACGAGTTGGCCGATGCTGTGGGCAACTTCGTCAACCGCACGCTCACTTTCGTGCAGCGCTATTTCGAGGGAAAAGTCCCGCAGCGGAACACGCTCGGCGAGCTGGACCGCGAGATGCTGGGGCAGCTTGATTCCGTGGCCGCGCGGATCGGCGAGCTGATCGACAGTTTCCGTTACCGTGCCGCGGCGGATGCTTTCGCCGAGTTCGCCCGTTTCTGCAACAAGTATTTCAACGACAAGGCGCCCTGGGCCAGCCGCAAGAACGACCTGGAGGGCTGCGCCACCACGCTCAACCTCTGCGTGCAGGCGTCGCACGCCCTGTCGATGGTGATGTGGCCGATCATGCCGTTCTCGGCCGAGAACCTCTGGGGCCAGTTGGGACTCTCCACGGACTGGCGCGAGCATCCCTGGGAGCAGGACTATGCCAACGCGAGCCAGAGCGGCCACGCCCTGGGCGAGGTGAAAGT
>JAJFUG010000002.1 GCA_021372515.1 bacterium | reverse complement strand
GGTGGGAAGATCTTCCGGGCCCGCCGGGGCCACGTCCGGGTCGGCGAAAACGAACTCCCACCAGGGACGGGACTGCAGAGTGTCGGCAAACGTGTCGCACCAGCGGCGGGCCAGGCCGGAGCCGTACTCGTGGGCCAGGGCTGTAAGCATCTCGCGGTCATGGCGCATCGGGAACGGCCAGTCGTTATCCTCATAGCCCTCGACAAAGCTGCCGTCCGGCCCGGTGCCGTAGGTGAGCCAGAGAATTTTGTCCCGCCAGTAGCGGCTGCCACTGAAATAGTCGCCCAGGTCGGCCGAGCGCCAGCCCAGCAGGAACTGCAGGGCGTAGAACCCGCCGTGACGGTCGTAGTCGTAACCCTCGGGCCAGCCGCCGCCCCAGCCCGCGCGCCCGGCCATGTCATCCAGACGGGCACTGTCGGCCAGGATTTCGAGCAACTCGTCCATCTGGCGTTTCACGACCGAGAAATGCTGCGGCGCGCGGGGGTCGTCCTCCCAGGCGGCCAGCATGGCCAGTCCGTGGGCCATGTGGGGGCCGCGGGTGTAGTTGTGGTAGACACAGTCCATATTATAGTGCTTGAGCATGGCCTCGACCCCGTCCATCAGGCAGCCGGCGAACTCCTTACGCTCGGCCGCGCTCCAGGCGTCATAGGACCAGTCGAAAGCCAGGGCCTGCTCGGCCAGGGGTTCGGCGGAGCCGGGTTTGCGGCGCAGGGCCTTGCGCAGGTCAGCCAGACGGGAGGTGTCTCCGCCGGCCAGCCAGGTCAGGGCCAGGCAGGCCGGGGTGGAGGAACCAGTCACCCGGCCCCAGGCCGCGGCGAAACGCGGGTCCGCGGACCGGGCGCGGATATCCCCCACACCCGGGACACGGCCCTGGGCGCTGCCGTTAATGTACAGCCGCGGATGGGGCCGCAACTGTGGCCCCTCGGCGCGCAGCGCACCGGCGCTCAAAAGGGCCGCGAGAACAAGGAACATCCAGGCTTTCATCCGAGGTTCTCCCTCTCTCAGTGGAGTTTGCATTCCAGACTGTCCAGGCGCAGGGCGGCGTTGGACAGGCCGAGTGTCAGGTCTGTCGTCCGCCCGCCCGCCACCCGCAGCGGCTCGGCCCAGAACAGGCTGAGCCGCCCGAGAACCACCGGCTCCAGGGTCACGGCCCAGTAGCGGCCCTCGGCGAGGCTGCCGAAAGCGGCCCGTCCCTGACTGTCAAAGGCCTCCGTGGCAAGCTGCTGGTCGGTCGTGGCCGCGCGCCAGGCCGCGAGCAGGACGGCGTGGTCCACCCCGGGGTGGGCGGTCTGCGCAAGGCTGAAAGTTACAGCCGCGTCCTCGCGGACGAGACGGCAGACCAGGCCGGCCGGGATACCGGCCGCGGAAAGGCCCGAGGCCAGGCTCACGTTCACCCTGCCGGTCGCAGTCTGGGCCGCGGCGATGGCCGGGACAAGCAGGGCCAGGCAAACAAGTGCCGGAAACGCTCGCATCCTTTGGTTCCTCCGGGCAAAGTGGAGAGCCTCAGAAGGAGGTTATTTTCGCCGTGTCCTGCCCCCAGCGCCAGCCGTAGTTGAAATTGACGATGTCCTCGGGCGCGCCGGGGGTGCCGACCGCCGGGCCGTAGTAGACGCTGCCGCCGAAAGTGGTCAGGTAGAGCATGCCCTTGTGGTGCGGGTCGAACACCGGGCGGTGTCCCCACTTGAAGCTGTAGCCGGGCAGACGGCTCCAGGTGTCGCCGCGGTTGTCGCTGCGGAACGCGGCGCTGTCGAAGGTGTTGATTATGACCGTGGCCGGGTTGTCCGGGTCCACCGCCGCGGCGTAAACATGGGCGTCCTCCACGAAAGCCTGCTCCCAGGTGGAGCCGCCGTCCGCCGTGCGCAGAAGCCCGCCGCAGCGCTCGACACGGGTGCTGTCGGTCCAGGGCCAGCAGCTCAGGTACATGCGCTTGGGGTCGGAGGGGTCGAAGACCAGATCGTTGGGCGCGTTGTAGCCGGCGGGCAGGGCGACCGGCTGCCAGCTCTGGGCCCCGTCACGGCTCACGTACACGCAGCCGTCCACCACCTGACGGTTCTCCAGGCCACGGGCGATCAGCAGGAACAGGGCGCCGTCCGGCAGACGAGTGATGCGCCAGGCGTTGAGGTTGGCCCCCAGGCCGCTGTTCATCAGCGACCAGTTCGCGCCGCCGTCAATGGACTTGAACACGCCCTTGCCGAAACCGCAGACATACAGCACACGGGCCTCCACCGGACTTTCCGGGTCGAGCAGGATATGGGTGCAGACCGTGTTTTCCGGCATGCCGGAGTTGGATTTCTGCCAGGAGCGGCAGGTGTCCGAACTGGCCGCCACGCCGCCGACATAGCGGTCGAAATAGCCGCCGCGGAACATCTTGGGCCGGGGCAGATCATGCCCGCTGCCCCAGGCCGACCAGGCGCGTCCCTGCACCTTGGGGTCGAACGTCATCCAGTAGCAGGTGTTGATCCAGGGCCGCGGGATGCCGTTGATCGTCTGCAGCCAGCTCTTGCCGCCGTCGAACGACTGGAACGCGCCGATGTCGGTGTAGCTGATGAACAGGTGCTGCGGGTCGAAGGGGTCGAAATGCACGCCGTAGCAGGTGGTCACGTTGATCCCGCGCGTGGCGCTGGCGCCGTCGGGCAGCATGTCGGCGTAGACCTGGGTCCAGGTCTTGCCGCCATCGGCTGTGTTGTAGGTGCAGCCGAAATCGGAGGCGTAGCAGATATCGGCGTTGGAGGGGCAGACCCCCAGCGAGAGCGGGTACTCGCCCCACTCGGGGCCGTAGTTTTTCTCCATCCAGCCGCCGGGGCCGTTGCCGCTGACGATGCTGTCGTTGGTGCAGCGGTAGACCCACTCCCAGGCCGCGCCGGAGTCGACGGTCTTGAGGATGCCGAAATTGCGCCGCGGCGCGCCGCCCGGCGAGTCGTACCACTGGGAGCAGGAAAGATAAGCCGTGGCGGGGTTGCCCTGGCAGACCGCCAGGGTGACGATGGAGGGCAGGCGGTCGCCGACTTTCCAGCCCTTGGTGAGCCAGCCGTTGGCGAGTTTCCAGGTGCGGCCGCGGTCGCGGCTGACGAACACGCCGCCCACGGGCTTGCCGCCCTGCTCATCGATGTCGGTGAGCAGATAAATCACGCTGCCCTTGTCATCCTTGCCGCAGTCGGCGGCCACGGGGCGGCCGGCGGGCAGGTCGCTCAGCTCCACGGCGCCGCCCTGCTCGGTGATCCGGGCGGCTTTACGGTCCGTGATCACGGTCATCTCGCCCGGCTTGCTGTCCCAGGCCCCGGGCACGATGGCGAGCACGCCGCGTCCCTCGACCTCGGCCGCCACGGTCCAGCTCGCTCCACGGTCATGGGAGGTGATCAGGCGCGCCTTGGGGGCCTGTCCCTCCATCCCGGCGCCGCGACGGAACTCCGGGGATACGCCCAGGATCAGATGGCCGCTGTCGGCCGGGTCGACCCGCACCTTGACTATCTCTCCGCCGGGCAAGCCGTCCGAGGTTTCGAAACTCTGCTCGGCGTGGTCATCCAGCATGCGCTCGGCAACTATGTTGCCCGGGGCCGGGTAGACCAGGCTCCAGGAAAGGCCCTTGTCCTCGGTGCGGTAGAGGCCGCTGTTGGCCGCGTAGGCCACGTTAGGCTGGGAGGGGTCGATCTCGAAAGCCCGGACCACGGAGCGCAGGTTGTACATATGCCAGCTCTTGCCGCCGTCGCGCGTGGAGTAGGCGGCGGTCATGTCGCAGCGCAGGTAGACATTCTGCGGGTCCTGGGGGTTGATCGTGGGCAGGTACTGCGCACCGCCGCCGCCCGGGCCGATCACGGTCCAGGTGGAGGGCAGCGGCTGGGCCGCGGCCGGCTCGGAGGCGGGCTTGCCGCAGGCGGCAACCAGGAGCGCCACCGTGAGGAGGGAGAGAAACAGCCTGGAAACAGTCCTACGCATTGTGACCTCCGCCGTGAAAGTGAATGGGACCGGCTGACTGCGGAATAAAGCAACAGGACCTACTCGCTCCAGCGCCAGCGGTCCTGGAAATTTGTGATCTCCTCGCGGCCCGACATGCCCGTGGCCGGGCCGTAGTATACGCTGCCGCCGAAAGTGGTCAGGTAGAGCATTCCCTTGTGGTGCGGGTCGAAAACGGGCCGCTGGCCCCACTTGAAATCGTAGCCGCCCAGGCGGGTCCAGCTCCGTCCGCGGTCCTGGCTGCGGAAAGCGGCGCTGTCGAAAGTGTTGATCACGATCACGTTCGGGTCGTCCGGGTCCACGGCCGCGGCGTAGACATGGGCGTCCTCGCGGAAGATACGGCTCCAGGTGGCTCCGCCGTCCTCGCTCACGAGCAGCCCGCCGCCGTGCTCGACCCGCTCCACGGGCAGGGGCCAGCAGCTCAGATAGAGGCGCTTGGGGTCCGTGGGGTCGAAAGTGAGGCTGTTGGGTCCGCTCACACCCGCGGGCAGGCTCATTTTCTCCCAGCTCGCGGCTTTGTCACGGCTCGCGTACAGCGCGCCGGGCACAGTGCGGCCGTGGTCATCCAGGGCGCGCATGACTATCAGGTACAGCGTGCCGTCCGGCAGACGGCTTATCTCCCAGGAGTTGAGGTCCGCGCCCAGGCCGGTGTTGGCCGTGGCCCAGCTCGCGCCGCCGTCCACGCTCTTGAACACACCGCGGCCGGTGGCGCAGACATACAGCACGCGGGCCTCGGCCGGGCTGTCGGGATCGAGCAGGATATGCGCGCAGTCGGAGTTTTCGGGCATGCCCGCGCTGCTGGGTTTCCAGGAGCGGCCGCCATCCTCCGAGACCGCCACGCCACCCTGGAAACGTTCGACAAATCCCGGCCTGCGGAACATCTTGAGCCGCGGAAGGTCGTGGCCGTTGCCCCAGACCGAGTAAACACGGCCTTTCACCGTGGGGTCGAAAGTCAGCCAGTAGCAGGTGTTCCACCACGGCTCGGGCACGCCGTTCAGTGACGGGACCCAGCCCGCGCCGCCGTTGAAACTGTTGAACAGGCCGATGTCGGTGTAGGTGATGAACATGTGCTGCGGGTCGAAGGGGTCGAAATGCACGCCGTAGCAGGTAGTGACATCCAGGCCGCGGCTGGCGTAGCTGCTGTCCGGGAGCTGACGGGCGTAGAGCTGGATCCAGGAGCGGCCCCCGTCGTGCGTGACCGCGGCGCGGCCGTAGTCGGTGCTGTAGGCGATCTCCGGGTCGGCGGGGCTGACCCCGATGCCGTGCGGGTTGCCCATCCACTCGGACTCGTACTGCCGGTACATCCAGGCGTCGGCGTATTTCTCGCCCTCCACTTTCCGGCTCACGGTGCGGTAGACCCATTGCCAGCTCGCCCCGCTGTCGTGGCTGCGCAGAACGCCGTACTGGCGCTCTTTTTTACCGTCCGGCAGTATCACGCTGTAGCCGCGGCAGGAGAGGTAGACATTCGCGGGCTGACTTTCGCAGACTGCCAGGGTGTTGAAATAGGGCACCTCGCCGGCGGCCTGCCACTCATCCAGCAGGCCGTTCACCAGACGGGTCCAGGTGCGGCCGCCATCCGCGGAGCGGTACACGCCGCCTTCGGTCGCCGCGCCTTTCTGCTTGATCGGGGTGACGATGTAGATCACCCGGCGTCCGCTGTCGTATCCGGCATTCGCGGCGAAGACCTGCTCCACGGGCAGAGGCAGGAGCTGCATGCTCTCCCCGCGGCCGCTCAGCACGGCGCAGGCGCGGTCGGTGAGTACGGTCAGCTCGCCGGGCGTATCGGCTCTGCCGGCCGGGAAAATCCCCAGCACGGCGGTCCCCGGCACGCGGACCACACTGCGGAAAGAGGCCCCCTTATCCTCGGAGAGCTGGATTGTGGTATAATCGTTCAAACGCAGCGCGGGCAGGCTGTCGCGGTAGACCCGGTACGCGCCCCAGCCGACCCAGATCGACCGGTTGTCCAGGGGATCGACTTTCACCCGCTGCATCTCGGCAAAGCTGTCCAGGCTGTCGCCGGTGTCGAACCACTGCGAGGCGTGGTCGCCGACCATGCGCTCGGCGCGGACACGCTCGGGCGCGGGGTGGACGAGGCTCCAGCTCGCGCCGCCGTCAACCGTGCGGTATAGCCCGCTGTTGCAGGCATAGGCGGTGAGCGAGTCGGCCGGGTCGAATTCGAAATCGAGCACCACGCCGCGCAGGTTGAACATGCGCCAGCTCGCGCCGCCGTCACGGGTCACATAGGCCCCGGACATGTCGCAGCGCAGGAAAGCGAAATCGGGGTTGAACGGGCTTACCGTGGGCTCGAACATCGAACCACCGCCGCCCGGTCCGATCACTTGCCAGGAGGCAGCCGGCGGTGGGGCCGTGACCGCGGTCGGGGCTGGCCGGCCGCAGCCGGCGGACGAGAGGGCGAGGCAGATGCAGGTGATCGCAATACTTGCGGGAACGGGACGGACTGGGCTTTTCACTGGGTCGGGCTCCAGGTAGGGGTTCGCTTGGTCGCACGCTGTCTGTCGGACCGGATCATGTGGGCATTGGGTTATAATATTGGTTTCTTATTTGAACCAAGCAAGGTTTAACTGGAAGGTCGCCTCGCGCGGTGCTCTGGCGCAGGCGGACCGACCGTGTTAAGATACAGTCCGTGAAGCTGGCCGGTGAGGTGTGCGCCGGAGTTCAAGGGCAGTCAATCTGAACGGGAGAGAAAGACAAGCATGGAATACACCTTTGCCGCGCGGGTCAGTCAGCTCCGGCAATCCTCGATCCGCGCCATGACCCGGCGGGCGGCCGAGCTGGGCGGGGTGAACCTGTCGCAGGGCCTGTGCGACCTTCCCACCCCGGATGCGGTCAAGGACGCGGCCTGCAAGGCGGTCCAGGGAGACCGGAACGTGTACGCCCCGTTGAACGGGATCGCGGCCCTGCGGCGCGGGATCGCGGACAAGCTGGCCCTGTGCAACGGCCTGAGCGTTGACCCCGAGACCCAGGTGATGGTCTCGAGCGGGGCCACGGGGGCTTTTGTCTGCGCGCTGCTCACTCTTCTGGAGCACGGGGACCGGGTGCTCAATTTCGAGCCGTTCTACGGATATCACGTCGCCTGCCAGGAGCTGTTCGGGGCGCGGCCGCTGTTTTTCCGCCTGGAGCCGCCGGAGTGGGAGATCGATTTCGACTCCCTGGAGCGGGTGCTGGCGGATGGAATCAAAGCAATCGTGATCAACACCCCGGCCAACCCCTCCGGCAAGGTGTTCAGCCGCGCGGAGCTGGAGCGGATCGGGGCGCTGTGCGGGCGGTATGGAGTCTGGATCATCACGGACGAGATCTACGAGCACGTGGTGTTCGGCGGGCGCAGGCACGTGAGCGCGGCCAGCCTGCCGGGGCTGTTCGAGCGCACGGTCACGGTCAGCGGGTTCTCGAAGACCTTTGCCATGACCGGCTGGCGGATTGGTTATGCCGCCGGGCCGGAGGCGGTGATAGAGAAAATGTCGCTGGTGAGCGACCTGGTATACATCTGCGCCCCGCACCCGCTGCAGGCGGGGGTGGCCGCGAGCCTGCCCGCGTTCGGCGAGGACTATTACCAGGGCCTGGGGGTCAAGTATGCCCGCAAGCTGGAGATAATCGCCTCCACCCTGAGCCGGTTCGGGATCGAGCCTCTGCCCGTGGGCGGGACCTATTTTCTTCTGGCCGACTACCGTCCGCGCTACGGCGACATCACCTCGGACGAGGCGGCGGAGCGGCTGTTGACCGAGCGCCATGTGGCGGCGGTGCCGGCCTCAGGGTTCTACTCCCAGGGTGGGGACCGTCCCTGGCTGCGGTTCTGTTTCGCTAAGGAGGACAGCGAGCTGGAACGGGCGGCGGCGTTGCTGGCGGAATAAGAGGTAAGAGAGTAAAATAGTGAGGGCACGGCTCCGGGGCCGTGCCCTTTTTTGTTTTCACACCCTGTAGGCGGCGGCGCCACCCCTCTTTTAAGACACTTATCTGCTTTGGTTTCGGCCAAAGCAGCAAAGCCAGCGGGGGCCGCAAACTCGTCTGCGGCGGCCTGACAGCCGCAAGCGGGTTACATTCCTGGGATGCCAGGCAGATTCGTAGGGGCGAACCTTGTGTTCGCCCGGCAGTTGGGCGGATCGGATTGATAAAAGGCGAAAAGAGGGGTTGAATGTAGCGACTGTGTTAGAAGTCAAGCGATGCAGCGATACATTGATTAAAGGTGTTTTGGTTTTTGACCATAGCATTAAGGATAGTCAAGAGTTTACGCATACAGGCGACGAGAGCGACCTTATAGGATTTACCGGCAGCTCTGAGCCTCAGGAAGAAAGCTGTGATGGCCGGATTGAACCTTCTGGCCGCGGTGGTGGCCATATAGAGAGCATTACGGACAGCCTTGCCTCCACCGGTGATAGAGCGTTTACCGCGCATGAGACCACTGTCACGGTTCATGGGAGCGACCCCGACCAAAGAGACGATCTGACGGCGGTTGAGCTTACCCAACTCTGGCAGTTGAGCCAGCAGGGCGCAGGCAGTTTTGTCGCCGATACCCGGGACGCTTTTGAGCAGTTCGTCCTTGGCGCTCCAGAGCGGGCTGTTCTGGATGGTGGATTGCATCTGTCTGTCCAGATCGTCAATTTTACTCTGGATGAAGCTGATAGTGCTTTCGTGGCTGTCTATGACAGATTGTAAGGTGGCGCGCGAGAGGCGGTTTTTCTCGGCTACCAGCATCTCGACCAACTGTCTGCGTCTGGCGACAGAGGCTTTAAGAGCTTGCTCTTCCGGCTCCGGCAGCTTGCGGGCTTCGAGCCGGATGTCTTGGGCGAAACGGGCCAGGACCGCGGCATCGATGGCATCAGTTTTGGCCAGTTTGCCCAGGGCGCGGGCAAAGTCCCGCACCTGCCTGGGATTGACCACGGCCACGCAGAGCTCGGCAGCCACCTGGGTCTCGTATCCACCGGTGGCTTCCAGCACGATCAGGGCCGGTTTGCGCTTCTTGCAAAACGCAACCAGTTTGCTCAGGCCCTCTCGTCCATACTCGAAACGGGCGCTACGTTCCTGGGGCAACTGGTGTAAGTCGATGCAGCTCTTTGAAATGTCCAGACCAACGTAGGATGGCGTTTTCATATTTTTCCCAACCTTGCGGATGCGAGCTCGATTCTTTCGGCTCCAGTGACTGTTCGGGAAGTAATATGCGCAACCGGGGATCATGCTTTGCCACGGTCTCTTCTCAAACCAAGGGGGACTCGAACTCCCGGTTGCTTTAAACTATCCTAATACATGCCTCCCATTATACAAGGGGGATCGAGGGGGATTTGATCCTGACGCGGTTGGAACGCCTTGCCAGGAGATATCCCAAGTATCTCTGCATGAACAAGCCTGACAGCATCATTGAAATTACACTGTGCTTTACGGATCGCGTCTAGACCTCCATGCCTTTCTTTAAGAAGGGTTTCCAACAGAGTATTAAGCTTTTCTCCCTTATCTAATAGATTACGACCTTCTTTATGTGCAAATTGCAAATAATTATTAATGTCCCAAACCAAATATTGAAGCCTAAAAATACACTTAATAGCACAGTTTTGTTTTTCTTTTGATGCAGCCTCACCTCCAGGGAATTTCCCTTCATTGATTTGCACTGCTTGAGATAAGCTAATCACGAATTCAGACACCATTGAATTATATTCATGCGCAACGTTTAACAACTTACTTGCCCACCAGTTTTGCCAATCCTTTTCCTTTAATAGCGCAGCTCTGGTCTTCTCCAGTTTTTTATTGATCGAGATTCCAAAAATCAGAATGATGATCGGTGTCAGGAAAGAGGCTATCAGTTTAAGCGGCTCAATATATTGTGCGCTCATTTTTTTGTCCTTCTAATGGAAGGTTCCATTTAGCGCTTAGGGAAACGGGAGAACACAAGGTTCACCCCTTGATAAACCCAACCTGCATCTTCACCATGTCATCTAAGCCTTTATCCCCACCATCCCTGCTTCGGCCTCCCTCATCTCGGGCTGTAATGCCGCGTGAGCCAGGAGCAAAGCCCCTCCAACCCGGGGAATATCACCCGTTCGTTGATATTGGCCTGGTCCAGCTTGTCCCGTATCTCCCATTTCAGCTCCTTTGGCACGATCACCCGCTTGTAATAGTCCGGGAAACGGTCGCGCAGCAGCTCGTTCAGCAGGGAGCGCGGGTTCGAGATCACCGAGTGCAGGGCGAACTGGTTCACTATCCGGTCGTCCATCGAGGGCGGCTCGAAAAACAGCACGAAAGCCTCGGCCGAGAGCTTTTCGAAATCGGTCAGGGTCTCGGTCACTTTCGAGAGCATCTCGATAGTGAACGCGTTGGCTTTCTCATCGTCCAGCACGGCCTTGATCTCCTGGGGCAGTGTCCGGTGGATCGCGGCGAAATCCACGCACCAGATCGCCCCGTCCTGCTCGAAATGGCTGATTTCCGAGGTCACGAAATGCAGGGCGATAAAGGGCGAGTAGGTCCAGTCCAGCAGGCGGGTGGGCAGGCCGTGGTGCTGCGCCAGGGTGAGCCACATCCAGACCGAGAAATCGGCCGCGGCGGGCAGGCGCGAATATTTCTTGAAATTGCGGATCAGGTGGAATTCGAGCGAGGAAAAATCTCCGCCCAGGCGGATCAGCGAGGTCTTGAGGTCGTAGCAGCTGCAGGAAAGCCCGCGGAAAACATATTTCGAGCGGTGGCGGCGGATGTTCTCCTGCCAGGAATCGGCGTACAGCTCATCCAGCAGCTCGCTCCAGCTTTCCACTCTGATATCCTTCGGCGTCTGCAAAATCGGGATATCCTGGGACATATTCCGGCTCCGGTCGGCAGAATGACCATTGTCGCGGCCCGTCGCTCTGCGGGCGTCGTGAGGAGACGTCCCCGGGGCATTCGAGTCGCTTAAGGGTATCAAGCCCGGTTGAATTTCAGTTGTCTTCCTCTATACGTGGCGCAGGCGATCCGGAAAGTCAAGATAGTTTTTCGCCCCGTACAGGAGGCAAAACAAACAGGGCACGCCGCAGCGTGCCCCTGCACAAAAAACCTTCGTTTCCGTTTTCAACCGTGTAATCCAGCCTCTATCCGTGCCACCCGTGATTCAGATGTCCCGCCTATTCCCACTTGCGGTCCGCGGTCAACCCGGGCCAGTCATCCGTGCGGAACGAGGAGGCGGGCAGGTAGAGCTTGCCCTCCACCTTGTTGTACAGGTTGGCCTGTTCCGGGTTGTCGCTCCAGGCATAGCGCACCGCCACCGGCTGGGGCACCGCCTCGCTCCAGACCACCAGTTCGCTGCCCTCGACCTTGGCCTCGGCCGGCACGAACTTATGGTCCGCCCCGGCGATTGTCAGCCCGGCCGGGGCCTGGCCCTCACGGGTGCAGAGCCCCTCGCCCGCGTGGTCGAAACTGAGGCGCACCTTGCCCCCCTCGATCAGCATCTTCCGGTAGAGCGGGCCCGACCATTCCAGCCTGGTCTCGCCGTAGACCGTGGCCCGGGCGGCCAGTGACAGGCGCCGTCCCACCTCCTGCTTGTTCTTGGGGTGGATGTCTTTCGCATCGCCGATATCCGTGGTAACGGTCATCGCGGAGTTGGGTATCCGCTCCATCGCCATGAGCTGGGCCTCGCGCAGCTCGGGCCAGTAGCCGGAGCCCTCGTCGAAATTGGCCAGTTGGACGATCAGGAACGGGAACTCGCGCTCCCAGTCGGCGCGCCAGTTGTGGACCATCACCGGCAGAAGGTCACGGTACTGGTAGGCGCGGGCCTGGTTCGACTCGCCTTGGTACCAGAGCGCCCCCTGGATGCCGTAGCCCACCAGCGGGGCGATCATGGCGTTGTACAGCACGCTCGGCTGGCAAAAATACAGCGGGTCGGGCTTGCCGGCCTCCAGGGCCTCTTTTTTCTCCTGCTCGTACTTGGCGAACATCTCTTTCAGCCAGTTCCCGTCGTTGTTGTATTTCTGCCAGTCGGCCAGGATACTCTTGACCGCGGGCGAGTTCTCCAGGGCGCTCTCGCCGGTCCAGGCCTCAGCCACGGTGCCGCCCCAGCAGGTATTGATCAGGCCGACCGGCACACCCAGGCGCTGGCTGATCTCGCGGGCGAAAAAGTAGCCCACCGCGGTGAAATCACCCACCGTGGAGGGAGAGCAACTCACCCAGGTGTTGATCCATTCCGGCGCGTCCCCGCTCAGCGCGGCCAGGGTGTCCTGCGGCGTGGCGGCCTTGGCCCGCTTCACGAGGAACTGGCGTATCTGCGGGTTGTCCGCCGCAGCCATCTCCTGCTGGGCGTTGATGCAGCTTCTGACTTCCATCTCCATGTTCGACTGGCCGGTGCAGAGCCAGACCTCGCCCACCAGCACGTCCTTGACCACGATTGGCTTGGTGGCGGTTACTTTCAGCTCGAACGGTCCGCCGGCCTTGAGCGGGTCGAGCAGTACCTTGAAATTCCCCTCCTCGTCCGCGGCGGTGACTTTTTTCTGTCCCGCGATCTCCACCGTGATCCGCTCACCCTTGTCCGCCGTGCCGAACACCGGCACCGGCATGTTCCTCTGCAGCACCATCCCGTCACAGAACAGCCCGTTCAGGCGCACCTCGGCCCTGAGAGTCCCGGTATTCATGGCGGCCAGTCCCAGCGCCGCTGCAATAACCAGCCGCGGCACGGCATGCATGATCAGCATTTTCATCTCGTTCCATCCCTCCGTCGGTTTTGTTTCACTTCCCGTGCATCCCGTGTTACAAGGTCCGGAATACACTCACAGGTTCTGTCTCAGCCAGGCCAGAATATCGGCGTTGTACTTGGCCGGGTCGAGAAAATGCCCCTCCTCGTACTCGATCATCTTTTTCGGTCCGGGCACGCGCTCGAACAGCGCCCTCGAGCGAGCCACCCGCTTGGGGTCATCTTTCAGGGCGTTCACCACCAGCAGCGGCGGCTTGATCCGGCCGTAGAAATTGGCGGCGTTGATCACGCTCCAGGCGCCCTCCTGGCTGGTCACAAACTCGCTGGCCGGCACAGTGAGCACCGCGGCCTTGATCCGCGGATCCACCGCGGTCAGCAGCGAGCCGATCCAGCCGCCCAGGCTGCCGCCCAGCACGGCGATCCGCTGCGGGTCCACCTCGGGGCGGCTCTGAAGGTAATCGATTCCGCGGCGGAGGTCCACCACGGTCTGGGTCATCCAATCGCGCATGTAATATGGGCCCAGCTCCTTCATGCTGTCCAGTCCGCCGCCGGCCGGCTTGCGCTCGCCGAACAGGAAATGGTCCGGGGCCAGCACCACGTAGCCTGCCGCGGTCAGCACCGGGATCCAGCCCTGCACCCAGTCCTCGTTCTTGCCCCAGAACAGGTTCCAGCCGTGCATCAGCAGCACCGCCGGGCGGCGCTCACCCTCTTTGTAGTCCTTGGGTACGCAGAAATAGGCGCTTACCTGAAGCTCGTGCGTGCTGCGGTAGGAGACCTTGTAGATTGTCTGCGGCCCGCGCCAGGGCCACTGGCCGAACTCCTGCGGGCGAAGGGCCAGGTCGTGGTCGTACTCGTAGTAGTCGGCGATCACGCCAAAAGCGGCCTCATCCACCGGCGGCTCCACCGCGGCGGACTGGGCCAGGGCGGACACGGCCGCGCCCAGGCTCAGCAGCACCAGCCACAGCCGGGCGGACATCACAACCGAGCAGCTTTTTCTCATTGTTCCCTACTCCTCTGTTGAAAGTTCACTGCCTGCCTGCTCCCGCCTGCGGCTGGACCGCGGTAGCCAGGTCCTGGTCGGCCAGCACACGCCCGGCGCGGTTGCGGATCGTGACATGCCCGCCTGTGGCGCCGCTGGAATTGAAAGTCACCCGGTATTTCAGCCCGTGCAGGCTGAATTCCGCCCCCTGGAAAGCATCTCCCGCGATTGCGTCGACCTCGGGGGCGCGACGGACCGAGCGGTCAGCCGCCTGGATCAGGGTGAGGAAAGTGTCGGCGGTGCGCGGCTTGCCCGGGGTGATCTCGAGACGCCAGCCGCCCCACTGCTCGCCCGGCCCGGCACTGTAGTGGGTCAGCGCCGGCGGGTAGTTGCGGCCGAACACCACGAACTCGTTGCCCCGGCCCCCCAGCTTGTTCAGCTTGGCATCCTGCGGGAACACCGAGCGCAACAGCAG
>JAJFUG010000001.1 GCA_021372515.1 bacterium | reverse complement strand
GGATGTCTCAGCCGCGGGACTGTCCTCATCGAGAGCGAACACCTCCTCCACGTTCACCCCGAAAAGACGGGCGATCCGCAGCGCCAGGGTGAGCGAGGGGGTGTAGCGGTCGGCCTCCAGGGCGACAATGGTCTGGCGGGTGACTCCCACCCGGGCGGCCAGCTCGGCCTGGGTCATCTCGCCGTGGTCGAAGCGCAGGCGCCGGACCTTGTTGGTCAGTTTGCCTTTCATCCTCAGGTTGTCCTTATCTCATTGAAATGGCTTTTATCCGCGTGATCTGATGATAATTGAAGCGAGGAAAGAAAGCCCTGCGACACCGAATGCACAGTACCCTGCCAGCAGAAACCAACCCATGTCGACCGCCCCGACACCCTGGAAAGCGTACACCGCAGCGATCAAAGCCAGACCGGCCAGGAACGTGGCAATAAGCACCCACCAGCGTTCACGGCGAGCCTTGGCGATGATTGATGTGTCCTGCGCATCCCTCTCGGAAACGCTTATGTTCGCCGAGAGGCTGAAAAACATAAAAACAGCCGTAAGCATGTAGAAAATTCCCATCGCCCAATCCACAGGGCTGCTCGGATGTAAAGGGAAGATAAAAAGAAATACGGTCAGTATGGCGGACATGATTACCAGGGTCATAATTGCCCCTTTTTGCAACTCCCCGGCACCGTACAGATATTCCAGGACCGCGGTGCGCTTTTCCTTGCCCCAACCGTATTGAACGATGGTCGACAACGACATAGTTACTACCAGCAGAAACACCCCTAACCACCAGAATGTGCTGAAAGTGTCTGTCGATATTGTCTTTCCGCCGTTCGAAAACATGATATAGATTCCGGCGGCGACGAAATAGACGTAGAACATCCACAGGCCAATCAACGAGGCGCTGCGCTCGATTTCCCGCTCTCTTTCATCCGAGTAATCCTCTTCCCTTTTTCGCCTCAGGAGAAGGGCCCCGACTCCGAACGAGCCACAGGTGAGTGGACCGGCTATCCGGCTGGCGATATTTCTGTCGAACAGGAAAAACAGAATCAGGTAAAGCGTCACTCCGGAAACAACGACCGATAAATTGTAGACCGACCATCTCTGCAGGGGTCGCATTCCATGCCTCCGGTGAATGGGTTCTCTGGTTTGTTTCAGACGGTGGGGTTCTCGTGTAATCTTTTTCTTTCTTATTGTATGATTTATTTTACATCGTGTCAAGTTTTTCCAACTTGAATCACTCCCCCTCCGGAACAATCTGACCAGCTTTGGCTGCGGAATGCGCGCGGACGGATTTCCCGGTCCATTAATCCGATGTTACAACCTCCAACCCGCTCATTTCTTGACAGGCCCGGCCGGAGAGCATAGATTTTTTTTGTTCCGGAACAGTCGAATCCACTTCCGGAGAACCGGAGCGCCACTCCCCCGGCGCCCGCTGCCAAGCCACCGGACCGCCTGCTCATTTCAGCCCTGGAGGAACACGATGTTGTCGAGAACAATCTTTCGAGGGTCAGCCACGGCCGGATTGGCTGTCTGCGCGATCCTGACTCTGGCCGCCTGCGGCGGTGACAAGAGCGCCGAACAGCCTGCCTCTGCCACGGAGGGAAACAACATGGTCAGCTTGGCAGTCGATTCGGCAGCCGGACAGGTGAACGTGACAGTGGACGGCAAGGAATTTACCGCCTGGCTCTACCGCGGGGGCCTGTTCAAGCCCTCGCTGTACCCGATTATCACGGCGGACGGCCGCCGGGTTACCCGTGGCTTCCCGCTTCAGATGCAGCCCGGCGACCGCGTGGACCATCCGCACCATGTGGGGGCCTGGTTCAACTACGGCAACGTGAACGGCATCGATTTCTGGGGCCACAGCGATTCGAGCGACGTGACGAAAGGCAAGTTCGGCGTGATCGTGCAGCGCTCGATCGGCAAGGTGGAATCCGGCCCCGGCGTGGGTCGTCTGGATGTGAGCCTGGAGTGGCTGGGCCCGGAGGGCGAGCCGGTGCTCAAAGAGTCCGACCGCCTGTTCTTCCGCGCCGAGCCCGGCCTGCGCTGCATCGACCGCCTGATCACGCTCACCCCGTCCGCGGGCAAGGTGGATTTCCCGGACACCAAGGAGGGCATGTTCGCCCTGCGGGTCGTCAACGCCCTGGAGGAACCCTCCACCGAGCCGGTCAAGTACGTGGATGAGCACGGCGGGGTGACCGAGGTGTCGCCGGCCGACAACACCGCGGATGGCGAGTACCTCACCAGCGAGGGCCTGGTCGGGGAGAAACAGGTCTGGGGCACCCGGGCCAAATGGTGTATCCTGCGCGGCGCCCTGGAGAACCGTCCGGTGACGGTCGCTATTTTCGACCACCCGGGCAACGTGGGTTTCCCCACCCACTGGCACGCCCGCGGCTACGGCTTGTTCAGCGCCAACCCGCTGGGTTGGAAGGATTTCACCCAGGGTAAGGAAACGATGAATTTCAGCCTCGCCCCGGGCGAGACCGGCGTGTTCCGCTACCGGATCCTGGTCAGCGACGAGCGTCTGGAGGCGGCCCAGGCCGACTCATTGTACAATATATGGCTGCAGCAGGCGGATGGAGAGATCGCGGCGCAATGACCCTGGCCGACTGCTCCCGGTTGAGAGCGGATTATATACGGTGGACAGTGTCAACTCAGGCAATAGACAGGTTCAGGCAAGTCTGTGGCAGTTTTCCGGCATCAATCTCCACAATGTCCACAAGGGAGGAGCACCATGCATACTGGTTTCCTGAGAAGGCTCACCAGCGGTTTGATGACGGTCGGCCTGGCCGTGTTGCTGAACATGGCCAATATCTCGTGCAGCCCGGCCGCGGCCAAGGTTCCGCCTCCGCCCGCTCCGGTGCAGGAGGACGGGTACACCTACC
The DNA here is from genome assembly GCA_021372515.1 of bacterium. Lineage (NCBI taxonomy): Bacteria > bacterium. Next base: position 4,448 of record JAJFUG010000001.1, on the reverse strand, counting down.
TGCTGAAGCAGAACGACGAGGGCAAGTACTCCCTGGCCGGCTGGAACCATTACGGCCCCGGCTATTTCGACCTCGACCGCGCCACCGGCGTGATGACCTCACACAGCGGCATGGGCCTGATGTGGTTCAGCGAGAAGATGTACGGCGATTTCGTGCTGGAGATGGATTTCCTGTGCGACGCCCATGAGACCAACTCCGGCGTGTTCTTCCGTGTCCCCTATGTCCCAGTTAGCGACCAGTACATCTACGACAGCTTCGAAATCCAGATCTACGACGCGGTCGAGAACAAGAACCCCGTGATGCACGAGGGTGCGGCCGCCCCGACCGGCGACCCGATGAAGCACGCCACCGGCGCGATCTACGATGCCAAGGGCCCCGACAAGCTCACCTCTTTCGGCCCCGGTAAGTGGAACCACTACAAGCTGACGTTCCAGGGCCTCAGCGCGACCGTGGAGCTCAACGGCGAGGTGGTCAACCAGTGGCAGCTCCAGCCCTCCGGCAAGGTTGCCACCTGCTGGCCCAAGGGCTATTTCGGCCTGCAGAACCACGACGAGACATCGAGCGTGCATTTCGCCAACATCCGGGTCAAGGAACTGGCGCCTCCCACCCCGGCGCAGTAAGCCGTTAAGACAAAGCTTTCCACTGCAGAAAAAATCTTTTGGGGGGCATGGTTCGCCATGCCCCTTTTTATTTCCACCGTTTTAGTTTTCCGCCTGTCCGATTCCTTTGATTTTTGTCCCCTCCCGTCTTAGATTCGGCACTTGTCCCCCTTTACTCCCTCACACCACGACAAGGAGATTCGAGATGCGCATGACCGGCTTCCATTCAGGAGCCAGAGTGTTGCGGACAAACGCCGGAGCGGCCGCGCTGCTGGCCCTGGCCCTGGCCCTGGGCGCCGGGTCCTCGGCAGTCGCGCAGCAGGGCGGTGCGGTCTGCACTGTCAAGGCGCGCGCCTATCCCGGTCCGGACGGTGCGATGTGGCAGGGCCTGATGGCGGCGCAGGACGGCCGGGTCTACACCGGGCTGTGCGATGAGGGCGGCAGCGCTCATTTCTACCAGTACGACCCCGCCACGGACAAAAACCGCATGATCGCCGACATCGCAACTTTCCTGGGCGAGCGCGGCAAGGGCATCCGCATGTCCTCCAAGATCCACAACCACCCGGTGGAGGACAGCCGGGGCCGGGTCTATTTCATCCCGATGAGTAACGGCGCGGGCCCCAAGAACATCGACTACACCTCCTGGCGCGGCGGCCACGTGCTGCGCTACAACCCGGCCGATGACACCCTGGAGGACCTGGGCCTTCTTGACCGCATGGTCGGCTCCTACCCCCTGGCCATCGACAAGAAGCGCAACCAGCTTTTCGGCATCGGCTACACCGGCTATTTCTACCGCTTCGACATCGAGAAGCGCGAGACCCACAACCTGGGACGGATCACCGACTGGGACATCTGCCGCGACATCGCGGCGGATGACGACGGCAATGTCTACGGCTGCTGGGGCATCTCACGCGTTTGGCGCTACGACCCCCGCACCGACCGTCCCTACGAGATGGCGATCCAGATCCCGTTCGACCCCACGGTCTGGCCGACCCAGATGGGCAACCCGATGCTTGACCGGTCCTATATCTGGCGCGCCGTGGAATGGGACCCGCAGGACCAGGCGGTCTACGGGATCACCTGCGGAAGCGGCTCGATCCTGTTCAAGTACGAGCCGCACGTGGACCTGGAGGGCAAAGTGACCGAGCTGGCCCAGATGTGCGACCCCAAGTTCCTGGAACCGGCGGGCCGCAAGGACATCCCCTACTCGCCGCTGGCTTTCGCCCTGGACAGCCGGAACCGCCGGGTCTATTTCGTGCCCTCCTCCCGTGCCTACGCCATCGGCTCCTATGCCGAGACTTTCGGCGTGACCAGCGACCACCACCTGTTGATGTACGACCTCAAGGCCGGACGCAAGGTGGACCTGGGGGCGTTGCGCACGGAGGACGGACGGCGCGTGTTCGGCTGCGAGGCCGCCTCGGTGGCCCCGGACGGCACCCTGTACATCTGCGGCGAGGCCGAGCTGGCCGCAGACGAGCAACCCACGCGCAAGGTCGGGGGCAAGACCCCGACCGCGCTGCACCTTTTAATCTACAAGCCCCAGCTCTGAGGCCCAGCGACAGGAGAGACTGACATGCTGAAGATTGCAGGCTGGTTTATCCCGGCGCTTGCCATATTGGCGCTCGTCGCCCTCCGCCCGGCCCCGGCCACGGCCCAGGACTGGATGCAGCCGGAATTCGAATTCGCCCAGCGCCTCGACCTGCGCGACCTGGGCTATCCCCTGGTCAACGAGGTGCCGCACAACAACTGCGCGATCACCTCGCTGCTGGCCGCCTCGAACCGTAAAATCTACGGCGCCACCTCGGGCGACACCGCCTACCTGTTCGTGTTCGACCCGCGGCTCAACAAGGTGCGCCACCTGGGCCGCGTAGCCGAGGCGCAGTCGGTGCACCACGCCCTGGTGGAGGACGGCCACGGCCTGATCTACCTGGGTACGGGCCTCAACCCGTTCACCCCGCTGGAGCTTTCCACCGGCGGCACCACCCTGCACGTGGACAGCTCGCTGGCGATGGACCTCCGGAAGCATTTCGCGGGCTACCCCGGCGGGCAGCTCTATGTCTACGACCCGTCCAGGAGCGACCGCACGGTCAAGCTGGAGGGCGAGCCGGCCGAGCTGGTCAGCCTGGGCGCCCCGGCGCCGGGCAACTCGATCTACTGCCTGGCCGCCGATCCCAAGCGCGGGCGTATCTACGGGGTGAGCTACCCGGACGGCAAGTTCTTCTACTACGACCTCGCGGCCAAGGCGTTCAAGACTGTCTGCGAGCTTGACAGCCAGGTGGTGTTCCACGGCCCGGAGCGCGACTGGCGCAGCCTTCCCCGCGCCCTGTACGTGGACAGCGGCACCGGGCGGGTGTTTACCTCCGGCCTGGGCGGCAACCTGGTCTACTACGATCCACAAAGCGACAAGCTGGTGCTCACCGAGTCCGTGGTGCCCGGCGACCGCTACCGTTTCGAGTCGAACACCCACCCGGTGGTGGAGGCTTTCGCGCGGGCCAGGGATGGCTGGGTCTACGGCGGCTCCTCGGACGGCCACCTGTTCCGCTTCGACCCCTCCACCCTGCGGCTGGACAATCTGGGCAAGGCCCGCTCGGAGCGCCGCCTGCGCTGCCTGGCCGCCGCCGCGGACGGCAGCCTGTACCTGTTCGCCGGGGAGCGCAAGGGCGCCCTGCCCTGCAAGCTCTACCGTTTCGACCCGCAGAGCGGCTCCTACGCGGACATGGGCACCCTGGTGCTGGACCGCAGCCCCTATTACCACTGGCGCGGCTACCAGTTCGACGCCATGGCGGCCGGGCCGGACGGGACACTGTATTTCGGGGAGAGCGAGCGCTGCGGGCATTTGTGGATTTACATGCCCTGACGAGTTGACACAAGGTGTTGAAAATAATGTAGGGGAGGGTTTAAAACCCTCCCCTACGTGTTTTATGGAGTTTGTATTTTATATGCAGGGGCACGGCCTGCGCTTTTTTCACACATGGTCCGGCCCGCCGCCTCCCCCTTTTTCAAAGGGGGAGCGAGGCAGTAATGTCCGGTTAGGTTTTTGCATATAATGTTATGGGCGAACACAGTGTTCGTATCGGAATGACTCGATCCTGGGTTAAAGCCAAGCCTCGTGCGGCTGACAGGCCGCCGCTGTTGCCTTGGGGGCCGCACCTGTCTGAGCCTCCCGCCAGGGCAGCGTGTAATCGAACGTGAAACGGCCGGGGTTGAAATTGACGCACAGCGCGGCGGCGATTCGCGGCAGCGCCGTCGCTGCAACGCGCGAGCGGTATCAACACTCCGTAAACACTTAAGATCGAAACGGAGGCGTGGTCTGGACGAGTTTGCGGCCCCCGCTGGCTTTGCTGCTTTGGCCGAAACCAAAGCAGAACAGAGTCTTTCGTCTTCTCACTGCAACTCCCTAACCGGACATTGCTGGGACCGAGGGGGATTTAATCCCAATAGCCGGGCGACATGGATGTCGCCTCTACGGCAGGGGGGCCATTCAGCACTCCGGCTCAGTGCCCAACCAGGACCGCAAACGAGCGGGCGAAATCCGCGGCCTGGGCGGCGAACTCATCCGCGCTCATCGATTTGTCCAGTCCCAGGCGCAGGACCACCTTGCCGGCATTCATGTCGATCGCCTGCTCCATCGAATCGACAGTACTCTTTGCCCCGGGCATTCCGGCACCCACCGAGAACAGGGCGAACAGCTTTCCCTCCGCCTTCCCCGGAGACATATAGATCATGTGGAAGGCTTCATCGAAGAACTTCTTCATTTCCCAGCTCATCTGCCCAAAATGCGCCGGGCTGCCCAGCACGAAATAATCATAAGCCTCCACCTCGCGCCAGTCTTTCTTCTCGAACTCCTCC